>CAZGLU010000024.1:3885-15407 GCA_964526095.1 uncultured Anaerolineaceae bacterium
TCTCGTACCAGGGGTTGACCTTCTCCGGATGCACACCGGGATGGTCGCGGCGCATGGCGCCCGTAGGCGACACGATGTCCGCCGCGCGCAGCACGGCCACCGCGTCGAGGATGCCGGACCCGCACAGCCCGACCGCCGGGGCGTTGTTGATCGTCAGCCAGCGCAGCGTCCCATCCTGCCAGATCAGGCGCTCGATGGCGCCGTCCGCCGCGCGCATCCCGTCGCGGATGTGCGCGCCCTCGAAGGCGGGGCCGGAGGCCGTCGAGCAGCACCACAGCCGCCCGTCAGCGTTGAGCGTGATCTCGGTGTTCGTGCCGATGTCGAGGCTGAGCGTGACGCCCGGCTGCGCGGCGGTCTCGGTCGCCAGCAACATCGCGACGTGGTCCGCGCCCACGAAGCCCGCGACGTTGGGCGGCAAATACAACGCGGCACCGTGGGCCACGTCCAGGCCGAGCGCCCGCGCCGGGGTGGACACCGCCGCCGACACGGCGGGCACGTAGGGCGCGGTGCCGAGCTGCCCCACGGGCAGGCCCAGCAGCAGGTGGTGCATGGCCGTGTTGCCGACCACCACGACGTCCACCACACGCTCGTGCGGGACGCCCGCCTGCCGACAGACCTCGCGCAGCAGGTCATTCAGCCCCTCGATGATCGCCGCCTGAAGGCGCGTGCGCCCCTCCGCTTCGCGCATGGCGAGCGTGAGGCGGGCCATCACGTCCTCACCGTAGGCGATCTGCGGGTTGGTCGCGCCCGCGATGCCCAGCGTTGCGCCCGTGTCCAGGTCCACAAGGTACGCCGCCAACCCGGTCGTGCCCAGGTCCACGGCGAAGCCGAGCGGGGCCGTGCCGGGCGGCAGGAACGCGACGACCTCACGCCCGCGCGTCACCTGCCGGACGCGCCAGCCGTGCGCGCGGGCCGTGTCGGGAAGCTGGGCCAGCACCGGGGCCGTCACCTGCCACGCGGCGGGGTCGATGCCCTCCACGCGCTCCCAGTCGCCCGTCAGGTTGTGGATGCTGGGCGGCTCCACGCGCCGGTCCGCGAAGGCGATCACCGGCGCGACGTCGAGCGGGATCTCCTCGCCCTCGACCTGGCTGCGCTGCGGCGCGCTGAGCGACTCGGCGGGCACGTCCACGACGATCGCGCCCTCACCCTCGATCACGGTCTGGCAGGCCAGCCGCAGGCCGTCCGCAAGCTCGGCATCCGTCAGCAGGTCGCGCTCGGTGTCGTTCAGCGCGCTGACCGCACCTTGCAGGACCCGCACGCGGCAGTCACCGCAGATCCCGGCGCCGCCGCACACCGCCGACAGCGCGACGCCCGCATCCTGCGCGGCGTCGAGCAGCGTGCCACCGGGCCGCGCCTCGACGCGCCGCCCGATCGGTTGGAAGGCGACCTCAGTCATCGCGCGCGTCCGTTGGCTCGACGCCGATCAGGCCGTCACCCGCCTGCTGCACGATGGTATAGCCGGGCGGCACCACCAGGAACTCGTCGTCGGGCCACTCGCCGTTTACCAGCATTTTCAACAGGCGGTGATTCCCCTGCCGGCGCTCGAAGATCCAGCCGCGCCGCTCGGCCTGCTCGCGCGCGATCTGCTCGTGAGCGCGCCCGTCGCCGTTGCCCATGTCGATGAACACGGCGCGGTCGTAGTGTTGGCCCCACTCGCCCATGACTTCCATCAGGTAATCGGCGTTGTCCTGGCCGTACTTCTCGACGTACTCGGCGTACACTTCCTCCATCACGCCGAGGTTCATCGCGCCCAACCCGGCCGCGTTCAGGTCGCGGTTGCGCTCCATATAGTCCAGGCTGTACCAGTACGTGCCGGGGTGTGCCTCGAACTCCTCGTTATAAAGCTCGCGTGAGCCGAGGTAGAGCGTGATGCAGTCGTGTGCGCGCGGGATGACGAGCGGCGTGTGGCGCGCAGCCAGCCCCACCGTGGACATACCGCACATCCCGTAGACCAGCAGGAGCGCGTCGTACTCACCGGCAGGCACCGCGTCGATCTGTTCCTGTAAGGTGTTCCGCAGGAGCTTCGGCGTGTTGTGCAGGCCCTGTCGGAACAACTGGACCGACACGGTGTGGGGCGCCGTCGCGGCAAGCCCGTAGATGCTGCGCGCCAGCGCCTCACACGTCAGCGCGAGGAACTGCTTCATGCCCCGATCAGCTCGACCGCTTTGCGCACCGCCGAGGATGCATCCTCCGAGAAGCCATCCGCGCCGATCTGATCGGCGTAAGCCTGCGTCACAGGTGCACCGCCGACCATGACCTTCACGTTGTCGCGCAGCCCCGCCGCCTTAATGGCGTCGATGGTGGTCTTCATATTGGGCATCGTGGTCGTCAGCAGCGCCGACATGGCGACGATCTGCGCGCCGTTGTTGATCTCCTCAATGTACTTCTCCGGCGCGACGTCCACGCCCAGGTCGATGACCTCGAACCCGGCGCCTTCGAGCATCATCGCCACCAGCGACTTGCCGATGTCGTGCAGGTCGCCCTTCACCGTGCCGATCGCGACGCGGCCCAGCGGCTCCACGCCCTGATCGACCAGGTGCGGCTTGAGGATCTCCAGTGCGCCCTTCATCGCGCGCGCAGCGATCAGCATCTCCGGCACGAAGAACTCGCCCTCTTCAAACAACCGTCCGACCTCGCGCATCGCGTCGATCAGGCCGTTTTGCAGGATCTGATCAGCCGGGACGCCCTGCTGCAGCGCCTCCTCGACCTTGGGGACGACAACTTTGGCCTGCCCATTAATGACGGCCTCGCGGATCTCTTCAATCAAAGACATGACTATGGCTCCTCAGTAAGTGTTCGACCAAACGATTTGAATAGTAACCCAGATCGCCGTGAAAGGGAACCTGATACTTATCACCTTGATCGGCGCACTCAGGCCCGGTTTGCACGGTTTTTTGCACGGCCCGGAGCGCGGAGATCGGAACAATGTTGGAAAGCGGGGCTGTGAGCGCGACCGGCTCAATTCACCGTTGACCACCCCCCCGGTTTATGGTAGATTCTTCTGGCACGGCCCCGTAGCTCAATTGGCAGAGCAGTTGACTCTTAATCAATTGGTTGGAGGTTCGAGTCCTCCCGGGGTCACCAGATCAGCACGACGCCAGACACTCACCCGCCGGTGAGTGTTTGTGTTATCCGGGCCGGGCTGGGATAATGGGCGCCGACGTCCGGGCGAGAAACGTGCCCCCATGAAACCACTCACGCTGATCGCAGCCCTGCTCGTGATCCTCATGACTGCCGCCCTCACCGCCCTCGGCCTGTGGCGACCGGCCCCGCTGGCGGCGGTCGGGCGCGCGGGCGTCACGCGAACGGCGGGCTTCAGCGCGATCCTGCCGGGGCGCGTCACGGAGACCGCGCCCATCCCCCAACCCGCCACCGAGGAGACAACCGCCGAGGTAACTGCCGAAGTCGGGGCCACCGTGCCGCCGGAAGCGTGCCTCGCCGCCTTCCCCTTCGAGGTCGTGCGCGACATCGAGTTTGGCCGCACCACGTCCACGCAGCTCCGCGCCGCGTTCGGAGAGCCGGTCGCGTTCGGCGGGCGCGCGCCGGGCCTGCGCTTTGAGCGTGGGGGCTGCACGCTGATCGTCCGGCTGGAGGTCGATACGGCACAGGAGGCCGAGCTACAGGCGTACGGCACGCTCGGCTGGGTCCTGGAAACCTTCGGGCCGCCGGACGCCGCCGGGGTGGCACAGGGCAACCTGGCGCTGCCGCTGGCGGGCACGGCGGTACTGTTCTACCCTGAGGCGGGGGTCACCGCCCTGTTCGACGCCGATCTGGCCGACCTGCACAGCACGACGCCGGTGGAGCGCCTCCTCCTCCGCGAGCCATATGCCCTGAACCGCCAGGCCCGCCGCTTCAACGTCGAGTTGGACGACTGGCTCCCGCCCCTGCGCTAGCCATCAACCCCTTGTCCGGGCGATTTCTCCTGCACCGCGATCTCAAGTACAATGGCCGCGTGTGTATCGTGGCATGATCATCGTGGCATGATAAAGGAAGGGTTGCGTGGACGAACTGCGGGAGATGGCGAACGCCCTGTGGCTCACAAATGAGCTGCACTGGGACCTCGCCCTGTACTGGCTTTTCCTGATCAATGTGGTGCTGCTGATCCTGCTGCCGACCGGCTCCGGCTTCCAGACGATGCTCGGCATCATCACGATCCTCTTCATCGTCATCGACAAAGTCCATGCCTTCGGCTACATGTTCGACTCAGGCCGTTACGGGGCGATCCAATGCCATGAAACGGTCTTCTTCGGGACGTACATCATACGGGTGCTGCTGTTTGTGATCCCGCTCAGCGTGGCCGGGCTGACGCGCAAAGGCTCCGTGCGCGCGGTCGGCATCATCGCGGGGATCACCGGCGCGGTCTACACCTTCGCGCGCTGGTACATAGAACAACGCGACGTCAGCACCACGGCGCTGACGTGCGCGTTCCTCAATTTCGATATGGTGGCGCAGAACGCCGGGCTGGCCCTGGTTCTCGCGCGCGTGTTCCTGCGGGACCGCCTACGATTGGGTGCAGTACACCGGGACGTTCCACTCACGGTAGGCGGGGAGCTTGCCGCGCACGAGGTCGAAGTAGAGGCGGCGTAGCTGCCCCACGACCGGCCCCAGTTTACCTGAGCCGATCGGGCGATGGTCCACCTCGGAGATCGCCACAATCTGCACGCCCGTCCCGCAGAAGAAGGCTTCGTCGGCCAGGAACACCTCGGTCCGGTCGATCTCGCGCTCGACCACCGGCACGTTCATCTCCTGCTGCAACAGGTGGATGACGGTGCGCCGCGTGATCCCCTCCAGGATGTTCGCGCTGATCGGCGGGGTGATCGCCACGCCGTCCCGCACGATGAAGACGTTCTCCGCGCTGCCCTCGGAGATGTGGCCGTTCTCGTTGAGGACCAGCGCCTCGTCGTAGCCGGAAAGCTGCGCGTCCGTCTTGATGAACGCCGAGTTCGCGTAAGCGCCGGAGATCTTGCCGCGCGCCGGGATCGCGTTGTCGTCCACGCGCCGCCACGCCGAGAACGTGACCTTGCAGCCCTCCTCGTCCTCGATGTAGCTGCCGAACGGCAGCGCGAACATGGTGAAGTCGGCGTCCAGGTCGTGCAGGCGCACGCCGATCACCTCCGACGCCATGTAGACCAGCGGGCGGATGTAGGTGTCCTCGCGGTAGCCCTCCTTACGCAGGAGTTGCAGCAGGATGTCCAGCATCTGCTCCGGCGTATAGGGGAGGTCCATCATCAGCAGCCGGGCCGAGTTCAACACGCGGCGGAAGTGGTCCAGCGGGCGGAAGATGTACAGGTCCTCGTCCTCGTCATTCCAGTAGGCGCGTATGCCGCCGAAGGCGCCCGTGCCATAGTTCAGCGCGTGCGTCCTGACGCTGACCTTCGCCTCGTCGATGGGCACGATCCGGCCCTGAAAGAACGCGTAATTAGGTCCTGAGGCCATGTTGCCTGCTCCTGTCTGACTGAACGCTGATGCCTATTGCGCTGTGCGGGATGGGCCTCAGCCCACAACGCGCAGCGGTTCTGCCACCCGCGCGGCGGGCGCGGACGGGTCAACGAACTCCAGGTAATCGGTTGTCGGGCTGAGGTCGCGGTATTCGCCGCGCCGGTGCACCGGCAGCAGCGCCGCAAGCTGAAGCATCGCCTCGCGGGTCATCGCGGTCATCTCCGCGCGTGGCACGCGCCCCTGCCCCGAAGGCCGGAAGCGGAACGGGCGCCCGAACCGGACCTGCACGGGCGTGCGCTGCAGCCGCTTGAGCGTCGCCGGGAAGCGGTCGGTGCCGTCCACCGCCGTCGGCACGATCACGGCATCGGTGTGCAGCGCCACGAACGTCATGCCGTTCTTCGCCTCCGTCAGCGAGGGGTGACGGGTCCCCTCCGGCGCGATCAGCACCAGACGGCCCTGGCGCAGCAGCTCGATGGTGCTATCCAGCGCGCGCCGGTCGACCTCGCCGCGCCGCACCGGGTACGCGCCCCAGGCGCGCGCCATCAGCGCGACAAGCGGGTTGTGGTAGTTCTCCTCCTTAGACATCGGCACGATGAACCGCGTCGTGACCGCCCCCACGACGACGAACGGATCGATCGCCGCGATGTGGTTCATCATGATGATGCCTGGGCCGCTGGCCGGGATGTTTTCCACGCCCTCGATCTGCGCCTTCACCAACAGCTTAAACCCGATCCGGCGCAGCAGCACGTCCCGCAGGAAACCCCGCCGGGCGTCCAACTGCTCCTGCCGGTAGACGATGTCATAAGCCCGCGAACGAGCCGAAACTCCCGTCGTGCTCATCCTCGATGATCACTCCCCGCGTACAACCGTTACTTCCGCCGTTTTTCCGGCCCCTGCTTCAACCGCCGGACCTCGTTCGGGGTCAGCTTGCGCCACTGTCCCGGCTGGAGGTGCCCCAACTCCAAAAAGTCGATCCGCACGCGCGTCAGCCGCTTGACCGGGTGGCCCAACATCAGCGCCGTGCGCCGGATCTGCCGCTTGCGGCCCTCGCGCATGGTCAACTCCAGCAGGCTCTCGTGCTGACTGCGTGACAGCACGCGCACCTTGACCGGAGCCGTTTTCTCGCCGTCCAGGATCACGCCGCGCCGCCAGACGGTAAGCGTCTCCTCGGTGGGGCTGCCCTCCACCAGGGCGTGATAGGTCTTGGTGTGCCCGAAGCGCGGGTGCGTCAGGCGGTGGGCCAGCTCGCCGTCGTTGGTCAGCAGGATCAAGCCCTCACTGTCCGCGTCCAACCGCCCGACGCTGAACAGGTGCCCCTTGTGCGGCACCAGCTCGCGCACGAGCTTCCGGCGTTCCTTCCCGATGCGCTTGTTGGTCGACAGCACGCCGCGCGGCTTGTTCAGCAGGTAATAGACGTGCTCCACCTCGGCGCGGAGGCGCTGGCCGTCCACCATCACCGTATCATGCTCAAGATCGGCCTTATCGCCCAGTTGCGCCACCTTGCCGTTGACCGTAACGCGCCCCGCACGGATCAGATCCTCCGCCGCGCGGCGCGAGACGATCCCCGCCTGTGAAATCAGCTTTTGCAGCCGTTCGGCCACGTACCCTCTCCCTCTATGCGGCTGGATGCCACACCCCGCCCTCACCCACGTAGCGCACGACCACCAGCGTGGTATCGTCGAACATCGGCGCGCCAACCAGGAAGTCCAGCAGGGACGTGCTGATCGCCTGCACGATGTCCTGCGGCGGCAGGTGCGCGGCACCGAGGACCGTCTCGATCAGCCGCGCCTCGCCGTAGTAGTCGCCCGACCGGTCCATCGCCTCGATCAGCCCATCGGTGTAGAACACCAGGACGTCGCCCGGCTCGAGCTGGTACCGCACGGTGCTGAGGGGCAGGTCCGCGAACCAGCCCAGCGGACGCCCGCCACGCGGCAATAGCTCGGCCGTGCCCTGCCGCGCCCGTACGAGCAGCGGCCGGTTATGGCCCGCGTTCACCCCCTCGACGGCCCCGCCCCGCCGCAGGATGCTGTAGTATACCGTAACAAACATCGCGGACTCGGCCTCGGACAGCAGCACGCGGTTGACCTGCCGCAGCGTCTCCTCCGGCTCCCGCGCGGAGAGCGCCGTGCCCCGGATCAGGCTGTGCGCCATCGCCATGAACAGCGCCGCCGGTGCGCCCTTGTCGGACACGTCCGCCACCACCACGCCCAACGTATCGTCGTCGAAGCGCAGGCAGTCGTAGAAGTCGCCCGCCACCTCCCGCGCCGAGCGCCAGTCCGCCGCGATCTCGTAGCCGGGGATCGTCGGCAGGGAGCGCGGTAACAGGCCGCGCTGGATCTCGTAGGCGAGTTGCAGCTCGCGCTCCATGCGGCCCTTCTCCACGGCGACCTGGTACAGCCGCGCGTTCTCGATCGCGATCCCCGCCTGGTCCGCGAAGGCCGCCAGCAGCGCGAGGTGCTCCTCGTCGAACAGGCCGGATTGCAGCCGGTTGTCGACGTACACCAGCCCGGACAGCCGCCCCCGCGCCGTGATCGGCACGCACAGGATCGAGCGCAGGCCGAGCACGATGATGCTCCGCCCGCCGAAGCGGGCGTCGTACTGCGCGTTGTCGGTCAGCAGAGGGACCCGCGTGCGCGCCACTTCGCGTACGATCGTCGTGCTCACCTGGAACTCCGGCGCCTCGATGTCGCTGTGGTCCATCCCACGTGCGACCTTGAACTCCAGCGCGCCATCGGCGTCGTTGCACAGCATCAGGAAGCCGCGCTCGGCTCCGGTGACCTGGATCACCTGGTCCATCACGTTCTCCAGAACCTCGTCAAGGTCCAGGCTGGAATTCAGCGTGCGGGTGATCTCGTACAGCGTGGCGAGGTGGCGGTGATGGGGGGCAGGGACGCTCGGCTGTGACATGGTCTTCGCTCCACGGTGAGCAGGACCCTTGCATTATACATTCCGTCCCGCCGTTTGCCGAATGCCCTGGTATAATGGCGCCTACCTGACCTGTGCGACGCTTCACAACGGTATTTTTAGGAGCAGTGATGAATCCCTACACTTACGCCGACGCGCACCGCGAGCGCTTCCTGGACGAGCTGCGTGACCTGCTGCGCATCCCCAGCATCAGCACGCTCTCCGAGCACAAGGCGGACGTGCGCCGCGCGGCGGAATGGCTCAAGCAGCACCTGCTGGATATCGGCCTGACGCGGGCGGAGCTTCTCGAAACGTCCGGGCACCCGATCGTGTACGGCGAATGGCTCGGCGCACCGGGCGCGCCCACCGTGTTGATCTACGGGCACTACGACGTGCAGCCCGTCGACGACGCGGCGGGCCTATGGCGGACCGACCCCTTCGAACCGGTGGTGCAGGACGGCAACCTCTACGCACGCGGCGCGACGGATGACAAGGGGCAGACGTTCGTCCAGATCAAGGCCATCGAGAGCCTGCTGGCAAACGGCGCCATGCCGGTCAACGTCAAGCTGATGATCGAGGGCGAGGAGGAGAGCGGCTCGGAGAACCTCTACACCTTCATCGACACCCACCACGACCTGCTGCGCGCGGACGTGGCCGTCATCTCCGACACCAGCATCATCAGCCTGGACCAGCCCTCCATCGTCACCGGCCTGCGCGGGATCACGTACCTGGAGATCGAGGTCCAGGGACCGAGCCACGACCTGCACTCCGGCCTGTATGGGGGTGCCGTGCACAACCCGCTCCAGGCGCTGGCCGAGATCCTGGCCGCGCTGCACGACGCCGACGGGCGTGTGACCGTGCCGGGCTTCTACGACCGCGTCGAGGTGCTGACGCCGGAGCAGCGCGCCGACCTCGCGGCGAACCGCATTCCGCCGGAACGGCTGATGCGTGAGACGGGCGTACCGGGACCCTGGGGTGAGCCGGAGTACGAGCTGCACGAGCGCATCGGCATTCGCCCCACGCTGGAGATCAACGGCATCGTCGGCGGGTGGACCGGCGAGGGCGCCAAGACCGTCCTGCCCGCCCGTGCGCTGGCGAAGGTGAGCTGCCGCCTCGTCCCGAATCAGGATCCGCGCGAGATCGAGGACCTGATCGCGGCCCACGTCGCCGCCCTGACGCCGCCGACCGTCACCAGCACCGTGCGGCCCCTGCATCATGGCATGTGGGCCGTCGTGGACCCGCGCTCGCCGTACATTCAAGCCGCCGCGGACGCCTACGAGTTCGGCTTCGGGGCGCGCCCGATCTACATGCGCGAGGGCGGCTCGATCCCCGTCGTCGCGTCGCTGCAAAGCGCGTTCGACATCCCCGTGGTGCTGATGGGCTTCGGCCTGCCGGACGACAACCTGCACGGCCCGAACGAGAAGTTCGCCCTGGCCTGCTTCGAGCGGGGCATCCGGACCGCGATCAAGTTCTACGAAACGATCGGCGCGCAGGCTTAGAGCGCACTATGCATTTCGTGAGCAAACAGTAGCGAGGGACAGACCTCACCCCGCTCACGTGCGCTCGCCGCCCCTGCCAGAGCCTTCCCCTTCCCTCCGCTTGCGTGGGGGAAGGGGCCAGGGGATGGGGGGCGTAGCGGTTCATAACAGCCTCCAGGTCGCGCGTCGTTTCTACGCTGCACCCTACCCGCCCTCCCGGAACGACATCCCGCGCCGGGAGGGCGGCGGCTTGCCTGTCCCCAATTGCGTATCTCCACACATTATTATCATAAACGATATACTAATCACTTGTATGCCACCTTAAAACGTCATACAATGACCGCAAGGACGTTTGTTTATGCCAGACTAAAGGAGTCTCCTACATGGCGCGGAATGGGAATGGTGCCAGCGAAGTCTATTACCCGTCTGATGAGGTCCTCGCTCGCGCTTACATTAAAGACTACAACGCCGTGATGAAAGAGATGCAGGCCGACCTGGCGGGGACGTGGGGGCGTATTGCCCGCGAGGAATTTGAATGGTCGAAGCCCTGGGACATCACGCTCGATGAGTCCGAGGCGCCATTCTACAAGTGGTTTGTGGGCGGCAAGACGAACATCGTCACCAACGCGCTCGACCGCCACCAGAACACCTGGCGCCGCAACAAGGCCGCGCTGATCTGGGAGGGGGAGAACTACGAGCAGCGTACCTACACCTACCAGCAGCTTCACCGCGAGGTCAGCCGTTTTGCGAGCGTGCTGCGGGCGATGGGCGTCAAGCAGGGCGACCGCGTCACGATCTACATGGGCCGCATCCCGGAGATCATCATCGCCATGCTGGCCTGCGCCAAGATCGGGGCGATCCATTCCGTCGTGTACGGCGGCTTCTCGGTCGAGGCGCTGCATGGCCGCATCGAGGACAGCCAGAGCAACGTCGCCATCACCGCCGACGGGGCGTGGCTGCGCGGCAACATCGTGCCCCTCAAGGACATCATGGACGAGGCGCTCCAGCGCGCGCCCACCGTACAGACGGTGATCGTCGTCAAGCGCACCGGGCATGACGTCCACATGGAGCCGGGCCGTGACCTGTGGTACCACGACCTGATGAACCTGCCGATCGCGGACGCCCACATCGAGACGGAGCAGGTGGACGCCGAGCACCCGCTTTACCTGCTCTACACCAGCGGCACGACCGGCAAGCCAAAGGCCGTGCTGCACACTCACGGCGGCTACATGGTCGGCATCGCAACCTCGCTGAAGTGGGTCTTCGACCTGAAGGACGACGATACGTGGTGGTGCGCCGCCGACCCCGGCTGGGTGACCGGGCACAGCTACATCGTGTACGGGCCGCTGCTGCTCGGCGTGACCAGCGTGATGTACGAGGGCGCGCCGAACCACCCCTTCCCCGACCGCTGGTGGGACATCGTGGAGCGTCACGGCGTCACAGTGCTGTACACCGCGCCCACCGCGATCCGCGGCCTGATGCGCTTCGGTGACGCGTGGCCGACCCGCCACGACCTCAGCTCGCTGCGCCTGCTCGGCAGCGTAGGCGAGCCGATCAACCCGGAGGCGTGGCGCTGGTACCACCGCGTGATCGGCAAGGAACGCTGCCCGATCATGGATACGTGGTGGCAGACCGAAACCGGCCAGTTCATGATCACGCCGCTGCCCTGCACGCCGCTCAAGCCCGGCAGCGCCACCCTGC
>CAZGLU010000025.1:0-2763 GCA_964526095.1 uncultured Anaerolineaceae bacterium
TGGCTGACGGAGGCCATCCAGGCAGCCCCCGACGCCCCGGTGAACTACCTCTACCGTGCCGAGGAATGGCTCGTGCGCGGGGCCGTGATGGAGGCGTGCGCGGACTTCAGGGCGGCGCACCGTCGCGCGGTAGAGGGGCTGGCTCGCAGCGCATGGGGCTACCTGTACCAATGGTATATCGACTGGGCTGAGGACGGGCTGAACCGCTGCGGGGACCCCGACCCGGCACCGATTGCTTGAAGACATCGAAGCTCTGATCGCCGAGGAGCGACATGACTGAAACGGTAACCATTACAATTGATGGCGTTGAATATCAGGTGCCTCGCGGGGCGAACCTGGTCGATGCGGCCAAGCTGCACGGCATCAAGATCCCGGTTTTTTGCTACCATCCGAAGATGAAGCCGGTCGGGATGTGCCGCATGTGCCTGGTGGAGCTAGGCTCCAAGACCATCGACCGGGAGACGGGCCAGCCGCAGCTTGACGAAAACGGCGAGCCGGTGATCCGCTGGTTCCCGACGCTGCAAACCGCCTGCACCCAGACGGTCGCCGATGGCATGGTCCTGCGCACCACCACCGATAAGGTCGTGGCGGGGCGTAACGCGATCCTGGAGTTCCTGCTGACCAGCCATCCGCTGGACTGCCCGGTGTGTGACAAGGGTGGCGAGTGCCCGCTGCAAGAGCTGACGATGGGCTATGGCCCCGGCAAGTCGCGCTTCATCTACGATGACAAGATACGGTTGGCGAAGCGCTTCCCGCTCGGCAACCTGATCGTGCTGGACCGCGAGCGGTGTATCCAGTGCGCCCGCTGCACACGCTACTGCGTGGAGGTCGTGGGCGATGACGTGCTGGCGTTCCACGAGCGCGGGCGGCGGCTCCAGATCATCACCGTCAGCGATCCGCCCTTCGACACGAAGTTCAGCGGCAACACGACCGACATCTGCCCGGTGGGCGCGCTGACGACGACTGACTTCCGCTTCGGCGCGCGCCCGTGGGAGATGGGCAGCGCGGCGACGATCTGCACGTACTGCCCGGTGGGCTGCAACCTCACCGCCAGCACGCGACAGGATCGGGACGCGGGCGGTAAGACGGTGATCAAGCGCATCATGCCGCGCCAGAACGAGCGCGTCAACGAGATCTGGATCTGCGACAAGGGCCGTTGGGGGCACCATCATTCCATGGCGCCCGACCGTCTGGAATGCCCGGTGATCAAGCGCGACGGGGCCGCTGTCGAGAGCGATTGGACGACCGCACATGCCGAGGTTGCCGGGCGGCTTAAGGGTGTGACGGGGCGCGTCGGCTTCCTGGCCGGGCCGAGCCTTTCCAACGAAGACCTGTGGGAGATGCGCAACCTGGCCGAGCGCGTCGGGGGCGAGGCGCTGTTGGGTGTGTGGCCCGCGACGATGACCGGCGCGGACGTGGTCGCGCAGGTCGGCGTCGGCGTCGAGACGCGCTTGCAGGACCTGGGTAAGGGCGATGCCGTGCTGGTCGTCGCGTCCGACTTCGAGGAAGAGGCCCCGATCTGGTGGCATCAGGTCAAGCAGGCGGCGGATCGCGGCGTGCAGGTGGTGGTCGCCAATGCGCGCCCGACCAAGCTCGACCGGTACGCCAGCCACGTGATCCATTACGACTACGCGGGGGCAGTGGCCTGGCTGAACGGCCTGACCGCCGCTGTAGTGAACAACAAGCTGGCGCCGGACGTGTCGCTCTCGCATGTGGACGGGGTGAAGGACCTGCAAAAGAGCCTGAAGCAGGTGCAGGCGGACGATACCGCTCTACCGGCGGCCCTGGCCGGGGCGAACAACCTGATCGTGTTTGCTGGCGGCGAAGGGCTGACGCTCGACCAGCACCGCGAGTTGATGCAGGCTGCGGGTAACCTGCTCGTGATGACCGGGCATGTGGGGCGGCCGCTCAACGGGCTGGTGCCGGTGTGGCCGGGCGCCAACATGCAGGGCGCGTTCGACATGGGCTTCAGCGCGGAGGCGACGCTCGCCATGCTGCAAGATCCGCCCGCGACGTGGATCATTGCCGGGTGCGACCCCGTCGCTGAGGATCTCGCGGCGGCGCAGGCGATCGCGGGTGCGGAGTTTGTCGTGGTGCTGTCACAGTTCATGACCGAGACCGCCCGCCGCGCGGACGTGGTCCTGCCGAGCCAGAGCTTCGCCGAGCGCGAGGGGTCGTTCACCAACGGCATGCGCCGCGTGCAGCGCTTCTACGTGGCGCAAAGCCCGGTCGGGCAGGCGCGGCCGGACTGGCGCATCCTGGCCGAGATCGGCGCCAACCTGGGCGGCCGCGCGCCGCGCGTGACGGCTGCGGGCGTGATGCGCGACATCACGCAGGCGGTGCCGCGTTACGCCGATATGGGCTATAGCAACCTGTCGTGGGTCGAGGACCAGTTCCCGGACGTGGGCGGCGACGACCTGTACTATGGCGGCACCTCGTACGCGAACCGGAGCGGCCTGGGTGTGCAGTGGCCGACGGACGCCGAGACGGAGGGCGCGCGCTTGACCGTACGGCCCGTTAACACCACGCCGACCGCCGCGCCGGAAGGGACGCTCCAGGTCGTGCCGGTGTGGACGCTGTTCGACTACGACATGCTCTTCCAGAAAAGCGAGCTGATGCACCACCGCATCCCCGAGCCGTATGCCGAGCTGAACGCCGAGGATGCGGCGCGCCTGGGCGTCGCGGATGGCGACCGGGTGGCGCTGGCGGTGGGGGAGGCCGAGGTAGAGGTGAGGGCGCGGGTCAACGGGCGCGCCCCGGCTG
>CAZGLU010000025.1:2773-14545 GCA_964526095.1 uncultured Anaerolineaceae bacterium
GCTGGCGCGGTGCTGCTGCCCCGGCGGCTGGAGCACACGCCTACGCCGCTGTTTCCTGCAACGTGCACTGTGCGGAAGGTAGGGGAGTAGCCGGGCTATGTTTGGACCGGGAGAATCGGCCATCATCGTGGAGTGCAGTGCGAACACGACCTGCACCATCGTCCACTCAATTTTTACCAGCGTGCTCTTGTTCTTCGTGCTGCTGACGGCGTTCGCCTACACGACGCTGTTGGAGCGCCGTTTCCTGGCCGCGCTGCAATCGCGCATCGGCCCGAACCGCGCCGGGCCGTTCGGCCTGCTTCAGCCGGTCGCCGACGGGGTGAAGCTGATCTTCAAGGAGGACATCACACCGGCGGACGCTGAGCGCGCGGTCTTCTGGCTGGCGCCGGTGTTGCGCGTGGTCCCCAGCCTGTTGATCGTCGCCGTGATCCCGCTAGGGCCACGGATCGCGATCCCCTGGTTCGACGGCAAATGGTATCGCGTCCAACAGGGGCTGGTCGACGTGAACGTGGGCGTGCTGTGGCTGCTGGCGATCACCAGCATCGGGATCTACGGCGTCGTACTGGCCGGTTGGGCGAGCAACAACAAGTACTCGATGCTTGGCGGGCTGCGCTCGTCGGCGCAGATGATCAGCTACGAGTTGAGCATGGGCGTTGCCATGGTGATCCCGATCCTGCTGACCGGCTCGCTGAGTGTGGGCACCATCATCGACGCGCAGAACGATCCGCCGATCCTGGGCTGGTTCGTCTTCCAGAATCCGTTGGGGGCGGCGATCCTGTTTATCGCGCTGCTGGCGGAGGTCAACCGCGCGCCGTTTGACCTGCCCGAAGCCGAGCAGGAGCTGACGGCGGGCTATCACACCGAGTACAGCGGCATGAAGTTCGCCATGTTCTACCTGGCCGAGTACATCAGCATGATCAACGTGAGCCTGGTCGGGGCGGCGTTGTACCTGGGCGGCTACCACTTCATCGGCGTAGACCGCTTCCCGCTGCTCGGCCCGATCGTGTTTTCCGCGAAGGTGTTCTTGCTGCTGATGGGCATGATCTGGGTCCGCGCGACGCTGCCCCGCATCCGCTACGACCGCCTGATGCACCTCGGCTGGAAGGTCATGCTTCCGCTGGCGCTGGTCGCCGTGGTCTGGTCGGCCTTCGCGGTGTTGATCGGGGAAGCGATCGGCAGGGGCGTTTACGCCATCCTGTCCATCATCGCCATCGTCGTGTTCGTTGCAGGCGCCTCCTACTGGCTCAACCGGGCCGGTGGTGTGGGCGCGCGCCCGCGCGAGCAGCACGTACGCCTGGTTTCGTTGTCCAGCGGGGCGGGGGTCGGCGCGGCGGCACTGCGCGCGACCGCGTCCGCTGCCGAGGACCGCACGACGGATCGGGACGAAGCGCCCGGCGTTAGTTAGAGGTGGTTAGTGCATGAATCTCATCCGTGGTCTTGCGACGACGTTAAAGCAAAGTATCGAGCCTAAGGTAACGGTCCAGTATCCGGAGCAGGCGCGGCCTGTGCGCGAGCGGTTCAAGGGTCGCCACGCGCTGAAGCGGTACGACAACGGCCTGGAGAAGTGCATCGGCTGCGCGCTGTGTGCGGCGGCCTGCCCGGCGGACGCGATCTGGGTGGAGGCGGCGGAGAACACCGACGAGGAGCGTTACAGCCCCGGCGAGCGCTACGCCAAGACGTACGAAATCAACATGCTCCGGTGCATCTTCTGCGGGTATTGCGAGGACGCCTGCCCGACGGAAGCGATCGTCCTGGAGCATGAATATCGCCTGAGCTTCCAGGACCGGCGCGACGCGATCTACACCAAGGACATGCTGATCGATCCGCCGCCGCCAGGGAAGCCCGGCACGCCGCAGCGGACCGAGCCGGGCAAGTTCACGCGGCCGATCCCGGATATGGAAGATCCGCTCTGATTGGGTGAGCGGGCCGGGGCCGCGCTGACGAAATGGCCCCTGGCCCGCTTCGGGCACCGGTTGTCTGTTGAGCCGCTCGAAAACAGAGGACGGCATTGCCGATGGAACTCACGCTATTCATTATCGTAGGAGCGATCGCAGTCGTGGCGGCGGCCATGATGCTGGTCAGCGAGAACGCCGTACACAGCGCGCTGTTCCTGATCGTGAACTTCGCGTGTATTGCGTTCTTTTTCCTGATGCTTGACGCGCCCTTCCTGGCCTTGGTGCAGATCACCGTGTACGCCGGCGCGATTATGGTCCTGTTCCTGTTCGTGATCATGCTGTTGGGGGCCGAGCGGGTGTTCCCCGGCGAGCAGGGGCGGCTCCGCTGGATGATGCCGGTCGCGGTTGTGCTGGCGCTTGTGTTCCTGGCGGTGGCGAGTCTGGCGATCGTGCGCGGGGACGTTGCGCTCACGGCACGCGAGTCCTTCGAGCCTCGGGTGCGTGTGGTGAACGCGGCCAGCATGCTCGACGGGGTGGACGTTTACCTGAACGGCACGCCCGCCGCCGAGGGTCTGGCTTTTGGCGAGGCGACCGACTTCCAGGTGGTCGAGAGTGGGCGCTATGTCGTGGCGCTATATGAGGCCGGTGCCGACCCCGACGAGGCCGAGCCGCTTGACCAGCGTGAAGTGGACCTGGACGCGGGCGAGGTCGTGTCGCTGACGTCGATCGGAGCGGCGGGCCAGCCGAGCCTGGTGTTCGCCACCGAGGACGTGTCGCGTCCTGCCCCAAGCGAGCTGCGGGTGCAGGTGGTCAACGCCTTGCCCGACCGGACGCCGGTTGACGTACGCGACGTCACGCAGGGCGAGTTGTTGTTCGCGGACCTGGGCTACGGCGAGGTGATGCCCAGCATCGCCATCCGCGAGGGCACGCGCTCGATCGGGGTGTTCCCCGCCGGCGACTCCAACACGCATCTGGCGCTGCTGGACAACAAAGAATTGGAGGCGGGCAAGTCCGTGCTGTGGGTCTTCACCGCACGGCAGCTTTCCGGCAATGCGTGGGAGAACCGCGTGATCGAGTTGGAGGCGGAGGCGCTGGCAAGCTTCGGCAGCCCGTCGCACGTGGGCCAACTGCTGTTCAGCCGCTACGTGCTGCCGTTTGAGATGGTGGCGCTGGTGCTGCTCGTTGCGATGATCGGCGCGCTGGTGCTCACCCACGAGGTCACGGAGCGCCGCGAGGTGAGCCGTCGCCTTGCGAACCCGTCCGGGGTCCTCGCACAGCCTGCGCAGCCTATCACCCGCGAGTCGGGCAAGTAACCTGCCACTGAGGGGGAACCGATGAATCCACCACCTGTAGCCATAGAATTGTATGTCCTGCTCAGTGCGATCCTGTTCGTCATGGGCGCC
This sequence comes from uncultured Anaerolineaceae bacterium, assembly GCA_964526095.1. Lineage (GTDB taxonomy): Bacteria > Chloroflexota > Anaerolineae > Aggregatilineales > Aggregatilineaceae > Aggregatilinea. Next base: position 6,072 of record CAZGLU010000025.1, read on the forward strand.
ATGGGCGTGCTGCTGCGCCGCAACGCGATCCTGATCTTCATGTCCATTGAGCTGATGCTGAACGCTGCTAACCTGGCACTGGCCGCTTTCGCACGCCAATGGGGCAACGGCGACGGCCAACTGATGGTGTTCTTCGTCATGACGATCGCCGCGGCCGAGGTGGCCGTTGGGCTGGCGCTGATCGTCACGATCTTCAAGAGCAGGAAGAACATCGACGTCGACGAACTTAACCTGTTCCGGGACTGACCGGCCCGACTTGATCGGCGAACGCACCCACTATTGAGGGGCATTCATGGAAAACTTCTTCGACTTAGTTCCACTTGTCGTGCTGTTTCCGCTGGCGGGCATGCTGATCAACCTGTTCGCCGGTCGGCATCTCGGTGAGCGGGGCGTCGGCATCGTCGCCGTGGGGGCGAGCGCGCTGGCCTTCCTGATCGCGGTGCTGCTGTGGATCGCGCAGGTGGATACCGGCTACGAGGCGGCGGTGATCGATATGCCGCTGCTGGGAAGCTGGATTGAGATCCCATCGGCAAACCTGAACATCCTCTGGCAGTTCCGCGTGGACACGCTCAGCGTGACGATGATGCTCGTCGTGACCGGCGTCGGTACGTTGATCCACCTGTACGCGGTGGGGTACATGCACGGCGACGAACGGTTCCCGCGCTTCTTCGTGTACATGAACCTGTTCCTCGCCTTCATGCTGATCCTGATCACGGGGAACAACTTCCTGATGCTGTTCGTCGGCTGGGAGGGGGTCGGCCTGTGCTCCTTCCTGCTGATCGGGTTCTGGTTCGACAAGCCCCATGGCGAAGGCTGGCGCAATAGCGATGCCGCACGCAAGGCGTTCATCGCCAACCGTGTGGGCGACTGGGGCCTGCTCATGGGCATCTTCCTCGTGTTCTGGACCTTCGGCTCGCTCACGTTCTATGAGCGCGGCGAGGCGCCCCTGGCCCACCACGCCGAGGCGGCGACCGAGGAAGCAGCCGTCTTTGAGGCGGAGATCCCGGAGGAGGAGCACGTCGAAGGGCCGATCGGCGTCTTCAATCAGGCCGAGCACTGGCTTGAGGAGGGCGGCCACCGGGTGAACTTCGGCGCGTTCTCGATGAGCCTGGAAGCGACCCTGACCCTGATCACGCTGCTGTTCCTGCTCGGCGCAACGGGTAAGAGCGCGCAGATCCCGCTTTTCGTGTGGCTGCCAGACGCGATGGCCGGCCCAACCCCCGTCAGCGCGCTCATTCACGCGGCGACGATGGTCACGGCGGGCGTGTACATGATGGTGCGCTCGAACGTGTTCTACCACGCGGCGGAAACGACTTCGTTCGTGGTGACGATCATCGGCACGGCGACGGCGCTCGTCGCCGGGTTTATCGCCCTGGGGCAGTGGGACATCAAGAAGGTGCTGGCCTACAGCACCGTGAGCCAGCTTGGCTTCATGGTGGCCGCGGTCGGCGTCGGGGCTTATGTGGCCGCGGTCTTCCACCTTGTGACGCACGCTTTCTTCAAGGCGCTGCTGTTCCTCGGCTCCGGCTCGGTGATCCACGGTATGGAGCACGGCCATCACCATCTGGCGCACGGCCATGGCGAGGGACACGGCCACGAAGCGGAGGCCGAGCCATTCGACGCGCAGGACATGCGCAACATGGGCGGGCTGCGGCACAAGATGCCGCTGACCTTCTGGACGTACGTGATCGCCACGCTGGCCATCGCGGGGATCTTCCCCTTTGCCGGGTTCTGGTCGAAGGATGAGATCCTGGCCGACGCGCTGCGGCTGGGCCTCAACGAGGGGCGTCTGGACGGCTATATCGCCTTCGCGGTGCTGCTGCTCGCGGCGGGCTTCACGGCGTTTTACATGTGGCGGCAGGTGCGCCTGGTCTTCTTTGGCGAGCCGCGCACCCCTGCTGCCGAGCATGCCGAGGAGTCCTCGATGGTTATGGTCGGGCCGCTGCTGGTGCTGGCGTTCTTCAGCGTCGTGATCGGCCTGATCAACGTGCCCGGCAACTTCCCGATCCTGTCGGATATCTTCGGCGAGCACCGTTTTGGAAGCTGGCTGGAGCGCAGCGTCACATACGCCCACTCCGGCACGATCATGTGGCTGCTGGCCGGGGTGGCGCTGCTGATCGCCGCTGGCGCGATCTTCCTCGCGCACCGGATTTATGGCGACCGCGCGCTGCGCCAGGTGCCGCCCGATCCGCTGGAGATCGACAACCGCACGCGGCGGGCGTTCGCCCTGTCCAACGCGCGGCTGTACTGGGACGAAGCCTACTACAAGTACATCGTATTCCCCTTCCGGGATGCGGCGTGGTGGCTGGCCAGCAAGCTGGATTGGGCGTTCTGGCATGACTTCGTACATGAGGTGCTGATCTATCGCAGCTTCCGGACTGCGACGGATGTGCTGGCGGGACCGGTAGACCGGGGCTTCATCGACCGGGCCTTTGACTCGATCGGGACGGGCATCCAGGGGGCGGCGCGCCGCTTGCGCCGGGTTCAGACGGGTTATGTCCGCACGTACGCGCTGGGCGTGCTGTTCGGCGCGCTGCTGGTCATGGTCATCATCCTGTTCCCCGTGATTCGCGACCTACTCGGCATGTAACGCAAGGACCTGAAACATATGGAAGACATCTCCTTGGTCACTGTGGTTCTGATGTTCCCCCTGGTGGGGGTGGCGGCGCTGCTGTTTATCCGGACGCTGACCGACCAGACGATCCGCTGGCTGGCCCTGACCGTGTCGCTGATCACGTTCGGGCTGTCGCTGCTGCTCTTGCGCAACTTCGACGGCTCGGCTTCGGGGCTGCAAATGGTCACCCGCTGGGACTGGATCACAGGGGAAGACTTTTCGATCAGCTACTACGTCGGCGTTGATGGCATCAGCATCTGGCTGGTGATGCTGTCCACGTTCATCATGCCGGTCGCGATCCTCGCGTCGTTCCAACCCATCCGTGAGCGCGTGCGCCTCTACTACCTGTTCTTGCTGCTGATGGAATGGGCGATGATCGGCGTGTTCGTGGCACAGGACCTGTTCCTGTTCTACGTGTTCTGGGAAGTCACGCTGATCCCGATGTATTTCCTGATCGGCATCTGGGGCAGCGAGAGCCGCATCTACGCCGCGATCAAGTTCTTCCTGTACACGATGGCCGGTAGCCTCCTGATGCTGCTGGCGATCCTGTGGCTGGGGGTGCAGGCCGGGACGTTCGCCCTGCCGGACATCCTGGCGCAGATCCAGGACGGTACGCTGGCGTTTAGCACCAACACCGGGCGCTGGTTGTTCCTGGCGTTCGCGATCGCCTTCGCGATCAAGGTGCCGATGTGGCCGCTGCACTCGTGGCTGCCGGATGCGCACGTGCAGGCGCCGACCGCCGGTTCGGTCATCCTGGCGGGCGTGATGCTGAAGATGGGCACCTACGGCTTTGTGCGCTTCAACCTGCCGCTGTTCCCGGAGGCGAGCCGCACCTTTGCGCCGTATATCGCCGTGCTGGCGGTGATCGGCATCATCTACGGCGCGTGGGTCAGTTATGGGCAGGACAACATCAAGAAGCTGGTCGCCTATTCGTCGATCAGCCACCTGGGCTTCGTGATGCTCGGCATCTTCGCGCTGAACTCGGCGGGGATCCAGGGTGGCATCCTCCAGATGGTGAATCACGGCATCAGCACGGGCGGCTTGTTCTTGCTCGTCGGTATCCTGTACGAGCGGCGGCACACGCGCATGTTGAACGCGTTCGGCGGGATCTGGCGTGTGATGCCCCTGTTCAGCGGCATCAGCCTCGTGATCGTGCTGTCCAGCATGGGGCTGCCGGGGCTGAACGGCTTCGTGGGCGAGTTCACGATCCTGCTCGGCTCGGCTGGCTCCGACGTGCTGAGCCTGTGGTTCACGGCGGCGGCGGCGATCGGCATCATCCTGGCGGCAGTGTATATGCTCTACATGTTCAACACGGTCTACATGGGCGCGGTGGATAAGGAAGAGAACCGCACCCTGCCGGACCTGAACTGGCAGGAGTTGTGGTCGCTGATCCCGATCGTGGTCCTGGTGTTCCTGATCGGCTTGCAGGCGACGCTCTTCTTCGACCCGATGGACGCCTCGGTGAGCCAGCTTGTCGAGCAGGTCCAGACGACGGCGACCGCGGTCGCGGGCCGTTAGGCGGTGACCGATGTTTCAGGTTCCTGATCTGTCCGATCTCAACGTTTGGGCCACGCTGCCGGTGACGTCGCTTGTGCTCGGCGCGTGCGCCCTGCTGCTGGTCGACCTGTTCGTTCCGTACGATCGCAAACGGGTCACGGCGGTGCTGGCGGCGATCGGCGTGGGCGTCTCGCTGGTCCTGGCCCTGCTGTCGCTGGGCGACGTGGTGGACTTCGGCCGGGATGACCCCGTGCTGGCGGGGATGTTCATCGCGGACGACTTCACCGACCTCGTGAGCGTGATCGCGCTGGTGACCGCGCTGCTCGGCATCATGGTCGCGTACGACTACCTGGAGCGCACCGGCATTCAGCGCGGTGAGTACTACGTGCTGCTGCTGTTCACCACAGCAGGCGCGATCTTGATGGGCGCGGCGGGCGACCTGGTCGTGATCTTCATCGGCCTGGAGCTGCTGTCCATCCCGCTGTACATCCTCAGCGGCTTCCGGCGTGGCAATGTCGCCTCGGAAGAGAGCGCGATGAAGTACTTCCTGCTGGGCGCGTTCGCATCCGGCTTCCTGGTGTACGGGATCGCGCTGATCTACGGCGCAACCGGCACGACGGGTTTGCAAGGGATCTGGGAGGCCGCGAACCGGGTCGTGGCGGAAAACGACTCGTCGCGCTACATGCTGCTGATCGGCGGCGGGCTGGTCCTGGTCGGCCTGGGGTTCAAGGTGGCGGCGGTGCCGTTCCATATGTGGACGCCGGACGTCTACCAGGGCGCGCCGACGTCGGTCGTCGCGTTCATGAGCGTGGCGGCGAAGGTCGGCGGCTTCGCGGGGCTGGTGCGCGTGCTGGTCGGCGGGATGCCCAACTTCGTGCTGGACGGTGAAGCGGCGGCATGGCAGAGCACGGTCTGGCTGGTGGCGGTGCTGACGATGCTGCTGGGCAACATCGTCGCCATCGCGCAGAGCGACCTGAAGCGCCTGCTGGCCTACTCCAGCATCGCGCACGCGGGCTACGTCCTGATCGGCGTGGCGGCGGCCGGGCTGCCGGGCGAGGGCGACCGGGCGACGCAGGCGATCCTGATCTACCTGCTGGCCTATGCCTTCACCAACATCGGGGCCTTCGCCGTGGTGATCGCCGTGGAACGCAACGATACGTCCAACACCGGGATCGCGGCGGTGCGCGGGTTGTCCCAGTCACAGCCCTGGCTCGCGGCGGCAATGGCGGTGTTCATGCTGAGCCTGACGGGTATCCCCCTCACGGCGGGGTTCGTCGGGAAGTGGTTCGTGTTCCGCTCGGCTATCTCTGCGGACCTCGTCGGGGTGGCGCTGGTCGGCGTGCTGACGAGCGCCGTGTCAGCCTATTACTACCTGCGCGTGGTATGGGCGATGTACTTCGAGGAAGGCGACGCGGAGGCGAAGACGCCGGGCCTGCTCGCCTGGGCGATCGGGATCGCGGCGGTCGGCACGCTGCTGATCGGCATTTTGCCCTATCTGGCGACCGGGCTGGCGGACGGCGTAACGCTGGCGTTTGGACGCTAGCGGCGCGGGGGTTTGCCCCGCAGTCCTACCACGATCTTCCCCTGAGGCAGCCGCGCGGCTGCCTCGTTTTGTCTTGTCGGGAGCGGCGGCGCGGGCTACAATCGATCGTATGAAAGGGTACTACATCCGCTTCTTCTCACTCGCCCCGCTCACCTCGACGGCCCGCCTCCAGGTGTGGCTGGCAGAGCGCCAGTACGGCGTCCGCCCGCGAGGGAAAAACCGCTTCGAGGTCTTCGATGATCCGGAGCTGGCCTACCTGGATGTGGTGCTGAACACGGCCCGTGAGGAGTTACTCCGCAACGAGATCCGCGCGTTTATGGAGGCTGTCGCGCGACTGCCGTATTCCACCGCTAGCTACGTGCTGGACCGGCTGGCCCGCAGTAACGCGGTGGTGGCGCTGCAAGGCTGGGAGCTGGTCGAGGAGCAGTTGGTCAACGAGACCCTGAGCGGGTGCTACGCCCTCAGCGACGGGATGGTGCAGGTTGACGGTGAGGGATTCTACGAACAGGGTGTATTGCTATTGTCAACGGAGTGAGGTCGATTTGAGCACACAGGTAGCAGCCCCGTGAGCGAACCGGCGACGCCCGCGCGTGAGGTGAAGGAAGTCCCGGTTCACGAGTACGGGCAACACTATTTCGAGAGCTACAACTACGCGGACCGGCCCCTGGGCCGCTTCAGCATGTACTGGTTCGCGCGGCGCTATTACGCGGCCCTGGCCCGGCGCTTCGCCCCGCCCGGCGGCGGCCGGTTGCTTGAGCTGGGCTGCGGGCTGGGGCATCTGCTCGGGTTGCTGGAGGACGATTTCCAGTGCGTCGGTGTGGATATCGCGGAGTACAGCATCCAGCAGCTTCGACGCAACGCGCCCCAGGCTGAGGGCTACGTGATGGACGCGGACGACCTCTCGCGCTTCGAGGACGGCGAGTTCAGCGTGGTGATCGCGCTGCACCTCGTCGAGCACCTGGCCGATCCGCCGAACACCATCCGCCAGGTGCGGCGCATCCTGCGCGACGGTGGCTTGTTCCTGTTCGCCACGCCGAACCCTGGTTACAGCCTGCGCCGCTTCAAGGATCCGCGAACGGACGCTATCGGCAAGGACCCGACGCACATCAACGTGCAGCCGCCGACGCAGTGGCGGGCGTGGTGCGAGGCCAGCGGGTTCGACGTGCTGCGGCACTTCGGGGATGGGCTGTGGGACGTACCCTACTTCCCGGTGATCCCGAAGGCGGTGCAGTTCGCTGTGCTGGGCCTGCCGTCGCTGTTCCAGGTGCTGACGCGCACGACGCTGATCCCGCTGTCGATGGGCGTGAACCAGATCGTCATCGCGCGCAAGGCGGCGGAGACTTAGGAAGGGCTTATGCTCCGGCAGCGCCTGTTGTGGGGTGGGGCGGTCGGCGCGGTGGCGTACTGGCTGCTGCGCTACCTTCGCCCGCAGCATTCCCCCCTGATCCTGGCGGACCGGGTCGTGTTCGTGGCGGGCGCCGCGTCCGGCGTGGGGCGCGCGCTGGCGTTTGCCTTCGCGCGGCGCGGGGCGCGGCTGGTGCTGGTCGGGCCGGGCGTCGAGCAGCTCGAGGCTGTGCGGCGCGAGGTCGAGCCGTATACCACCGCCGTGCTCGCGATCCCGACCGACCTGGGCGACGAGGCGCAGCTCGAGCATGCGGTCGCGCTGACGCGCCAGACCTTCGGGCGGATCGACGTGCTGGTGACGGAGGCCGGGCTGTCGGTCGCCGGGCCGGTAGCAGACCTGCCGCGCGACGCGGTCCGCGCCGTGTTGGAGCGCGACCTGTGGGCGCCGCTCCGGCTGGCGCAGCTTACCCTGCCGGGGATGCTGGCCGAGGGGGCAGGCACGATCGTGCACGTCGGGTCCGGCCTGGGCCGGGCACCGGCCCCGCTGTTTGCCGCGACCGTCGCGGCGCAGGCGGGGCTTGTGGGCTTTACGGACGCGCTGCGGCGTGAGGTCGAGGGGACGGGCGTCCAGGTGATGCTGGTCTTGCCCGGCTGGACGCAAACCGACCGGCTTCCGCCGGAGGCCGCGTCCCTGATCGAGCGGGGCGGCTTCCGCATCGAACACCCGGACGAGGTGGCGGAGCGCACGATCCTGGGCCTGCTGCGCGGTGAGCGCGAGGTCGTGATGGGCGGGCCGCTGATCCGGATCGGGGTGTGGGCCGAGCGGTTCATGCCGGGCATCGCGCGGCTGTACTGGCGGCTGCGCCTGTCGCCGGGCTGGCGGTCGGCCATGCGCGGCGCGATCGGCAGCCGCGAGTGACGCGCGTCAGGGCGTGTTTTTCCACCGCGCCAGCATAGCCTGTGTGCTTTCGAAGGCCAGTTCGGGGAGCCGGTCCGCGCGGCTGACCCATAACACCGCGTCCACGTCGTCGGCGGGCTGGGCCTCGCCGCGCAGCACCTCCGCCTGGTAGACCAGGACGATCGTCGCACCGCTGCCGTTCGGCCCCATGACGTCGAGCAGGCGTGTGATGCGCACCTCAAGGGACGTCTCCTCGCGCGCCTCACGTACCGCCGCCTCGCGCGGATCCTCGCCCGCGTCCACGTATCCGGCGGGCAGCGCCCACTTGCCGCGCTCCGGGTTGATCCCACGACGCACGAGCAGCACGCGATCATCCTGTTCGATGAACAGCACGACCGCCACCTTCGGATCATCGAAGTGCACGAAGCCGCAGGCGGGACACACACGCCGCAGCTTGCCGTACGCCATGCGATCGACCATCGGCGCGGCGCAGACCTGGCAGTAGTTGACGGGCGGCGTCATGAGCCTGCCGCCTTACGACGGCCCACGACGAACGCCGCACCGGAGAGGATCAGCAG
>CAZGLU010000025.1:14555-15129 GCA_964526095.1 uncultured Anaerolineaceae bacterium
CCTCGGTGGCGGGTTCGTCCGCCGCCCGCTTCAGTTCCGGGGCGGCCGCTGGCAGCTCGGCGGGGGCCTCCGTGGCTTCGGATGCGAGGGCTGCGGCGGCCTCTAACATTTCCTCGGTGGCCGGGGGGCGCGTGGCAGAGGGGGCCGGGGAGGGCGCATCGAAAAGCTGCGCGTCCGCTTCGGCTTCTGCGGCCTCACCGGGGGCCGCGGCAGGCGGTGGCAGCGGTACCGCGTCGCCCGGTTCCTCCATCGCAAACGGCATCGCGGCCCCGGCGTCCGTTTCGTCGAACGCGAGCGCTCCCGCTGACGGCGCGAACCCTTCGCCCTCGATCCCGATCGCCGTTTCGCCCTGGGGGAGCGGGGCCGATTCCATAGCCGCGCCCGTGCCGAACACCTCCGGCGACACCGCGCCCGGCGCAGTCTGCGCGGCGCTTTCGGCGGCATCATCCGCCTCCGGCTGTTCGACGGATGCCTCCGCTGCCAGTGCGGCAGCGGTCGGGGGCAGGGAGGATGGTTGCATAGTGGCCGTGGACGTAGCCGCCTCCAGACGTTGGGCCTCCGTCGCCTCGTCTTG
>CAZGLU010000026.1:0-12078 GCA_964526095.1 uncultured Anaerolineaceae bacterium
CCCCCCTATCCTACACTCTTTCCCTACACGACGCTCTTCCGATCTGCCCGCTCCGCGACGTAGTCCGCCGTGAGGCCGAGCTTCTGGTAGATCTGCTTGTACGGGGCGGACGCGCCGAAGCGGTCCACGCCGAGGATGACGCCCTGCGGCCCGACCCACTTCTCCCAGCCGGTCGTGACGCCCGCCTCGACCGACACGCGCGCCGTGATGTTCGGCGGCAGCACGGTCTCGCGGTAATCGACGGGCTGGCGCTCGAAGCGCTCCCAGCTCGGCATACTGACCACGCGCGCCTTGATGCCGCGCTCGGCCAGGAGTTTCCGGGCGTCCAGCACGATCTCGACCTCGGAACCGGTGCCGATTAGGATCACGTCCGGTGTGCCGCCCTCCGCCTCCGCGAGCACGTACGCGCCGCGATCCACGCCCTCGATCGCACTGCGCGGGTCGAGTTCCAACACGGGGATGTTCTGGCGGGTGAACAGCAGCGCCGTCGCGCGACCCTCCGCGCTGTTCTTGATCGCGGCGACCCAGGCGCCCGCCGTTTCCTTCGCGTCCGCCGGGCGGATCACCTCCAGACCGGGGATCAGGCGCAGCGACATGATGTGCTCGATGGGCTGGTGCGTCGGGCCATCCTCGCCCAGGCCGATGCTGTCGTGCGTGAAGATGAACACGGTCGGGTAGTGGCTGAGCGCCGCGAGGCGGATGGTGGGCCGCATGTAGTCCGAGAAGACCAGGAACGTCGCCGTGTAGGGGATCAGCCCGCCGTGCACGGCCATGCCGTTCGCGATGCCACCCATGCCGTGCTCGCGCACCCCGAAGTGGAAGTTGCGCCCGTCGCGCTGCTCAGCGCTGAACCACGGGAACTTGGTCAGCGCGGTCTTGGTCGAAGGCTCGAGGTCCGCCGAGCCGCCGACGAGGGCCGGTAGGTGCGGCGCGATCGCGTTCATCACCTTGCCGGACGCGACGCGCGTGGCGATCGGCTTGCCATCGTCGAAGGTGGGCAGGTCCGCGTCCCATCCCTCGGGCAGCGTGCGGTCGATCATCGACTGCCACTGCGCCACGCGGGTTTCGTCCACTGCGGCCTTCCAGCTCTCGAACGTCTGCTCCCAGGCGGCCTGCGCTTCACGGCCCCGGTCCACTGCCTGCCGGAAGTGTTCCAGCACATCGCCGGGCACGAGGAAGGTCGGCTCCAGCGGCCAGCCGAGGTTCTGCTTGGTGGCCTGTACCTCGTCCGGTCCGAGCGGCGAGCCGTGGACCTCGCCGGTGTTGGCCTTGTTCGGGCTGCCGTAGCCGATCGTCGTGCGGACCATGATCAGCGAGGGGCGCTCGGTTTCGGCCTGCGCCGCACGGATGGCCGCGTCGATGGCGTCCAGGTCGTTGCCATCGTCCACGCGCAGCACGTGCCAGTTGTACGCCTCGAAGCGCTTGCCCACGTCCTCGGTGAATGCCTGAGCCGTGTCGCCCTCGATCGAGATCTTGTTGTCGTCGTAGAGATAGATCAGCTTGCCGAGCTTGAGGTGCCCCGCGAGCGAGGCCGCCTCGGACGTGATGCCCTCCATCAGGTCGCCGTCGCTGACGATCGCGTAGGTGTAATGGTCGATCAGCTTATGTTCCGGCGTGTTGAACGTCGCGGCGAGGTATTCCTCCGCGATCGCCATGCCGACGCCGTTGGTGAAGCCCTGGCCGAGCGGCCCCGTCGTGACCTCGACGCCCGGCGTCAGGCCGTATTCGGGGTGGCCGGGGGTCAGGCTGTCCCACTGGCGGAACTGCTGAAGCTGCTCCATCGGCAGGTCGTAGCCGGTCAGGTGCAGCAGGGCGTAGAGCAGCATCGAGCCGTGCCCCGCCGAGAGGATGAAGCGGTCGCGGTCGATCCACTTCGGGTCGGCGGGGTTGTGCTTGAGGAAGCGCGTCCACAGCACGTAAGCCATCGGCGCGGCGCCCATCGGCATGCCGGGGTGCCCGGAGTTTGCCTTTTGCACGGCGTCTACTGCCAGCATCCGGATCGTGTTAATCGCTTTTTGGTCGAGTTCAGACATGAGTTCCTTCCGTCATTTATTCATTGCAGGCGCGTCACGCTGCCTGCGAGCCGGCTTGTTTTGGTGACTTCGATGACGTAGTGCGGTTGGGACAGAGTATAATCCGCCCGGCAGGACTTGCAACGCGCAGTACGCACAAATCGGCGGGGTGTGTTACCCTATCACCGTCTCTGTGAGCAGCGCCGCGCGGCCCAGTCACCGGCCCGCAGGCCCGACGAAAGCAGGTCCAGCGTATGACCGAGCAGGTCCCCGATCAACCCGATGACCTCGACGCGCTTGAAGCGTATTGCATGACGTGTAAGCAGAAGACGATCATCGACCAGCCGGAGGCGATCTGGACCCGGCGCGGCACGCCCGGCACGCGCGGCGTGTGCGCGACCTGCGGGACGGTCGTCTTCCGCATGGGGCAGACGCCCGCGCACGAGGGCCTGCGCCGCCCGGAGCCGGTCCACATCGGCGCGCCGGGGCGTGGCAAGCGCGGGCGCCAGGGGCCGCCCGCCGTCTACGTCAATTATTGCGCCGCCGACGCGGACTTCGCCGAGGCGCTGGCCGCCAACCTCAACCGCATGGGCGTCGCGACGTGGCTGGCCGAGGGCGAGGAGGGCGACGTGTCGTGGGCGACGGGCGTACACCCCGCATTGGCGGAGTGCGGCAAGATGGTGGTGGTGTGGTCGCCACGCGCGGACCAAACGCCCCGTGTGGCCGAGGGCTGGACGTTCTTCCTGAAGCAGCGCAAGCCCGTGCTGGTCGCCGTGTACGAGGCCGCCCCCGTGCCGGACGCGCTGCGCTCCCGGCCCCGTTTCGACTTCTCCGGCACGGACACGGCCCGCCCCTTCCGCGCGCTGCTTCAGGCGCTGGCGTAGTTGGTGTGTGGGGCGGGTCACAAACCCCGCCTCCACCCGCGGCGCGTAGATTGCCTTTACACCCCCTCCCCAGCCTTGATTGGTGAGGGGGCCGGGGGGTGAGGTCCCTCCAGATGCAAAAACGGCGCGCTCTCGCCTCGAAAGCACGCCGTCGTGCCGCAACGCAACCGGGCGCGTCAGCCGACGACCTGCGCCAGCCCCACGCGCACCGCATCCAACAGCGCCGCGAAATCGTCGTCGCTGACCGGGTCTTCGCCCTCGGCGGCGAGCGTATTGACCTCGACCGTGATATCGTCTTCGTGGAACAGGGCGATGCGCGCGCGCTCGGTCTGCGCGATCTGCGCCGTGGCCTGCTGCGCCACGCGGTCCGCCTCCAGCACCAGCCCGTCGAGCAAGAGGGCGCGCTCGCGGTCCAGCGCCGCGACGTCGGCGGCGTCAACGCTGGGGTGCGCCTCGATCACGATGAAGGCCAGCGCGTCGTCGGGGCCTTCATAGGTCAGCGTGATGTGGCCCCGGCTGGTGATCGTGCTGGTCAGCAGCTCCGTGCGCTCGTCCAGCTCCCATTCACCGATCTCCTCCGGTAGATACCGGACGAGATCCCGTGCGCGGTTCTTCGGGCTGGTCCCGCACGCGCTGACGGCCAGCGCGAGGGCCAGCAGGGCAATCAGGTAATAGCTCAGTCGTCTCACAGGGACTGCTCCCCCTCCGTCCGGGTAGGCTCTACCCTGCGCGGTGCAAGCACCGCTCCACACTCACTCCCCCGCGCGGCGCCCTCAACTGGCCGCCGCCGCGCCGTGCTCGCCCAGGTAGGCCGCACGGACCATCTCGTTCTGGCGCAGGGCTTCGGCGGTGTCCGACAGGATGATGCGGCCCGTTTGCAGCACGTAGCCCCGGTGCGCGATCGCCAGTGCCATCAGCGCGTTCTGCTCGACCAGGAGGATCGTCGTGTCGCGCTCGTTGAGGTAGACGATGATGCGGAAGATGTCGCGCACCAGCAGCGGCGCCAGCCCCATCGACGGCTCGTCGAGCAGCAGTACGCGCGGGCGGGACATCATCGCGCGCCCGATGGCGAGCATCTGCTGCTCGCCGCCGGAGAGCGTGCCGCCCAGTTGGTTCTGCCGCTCGCGCAGGCGCGGGAAGGTGTGGAACACAAAGTCCAGGTCGCGGGCGACCTCGCTCGTATCGCGGCGCGTGTAGGCGCCCATCTCCAGGTTCTCCATCACCGTCAGGCGCTGGAAGATCTTGCGCCCCTCCGGCGATTGGACGATCCCGCGCTCCACGATCTTGTGTGGGGCGAGCAGGGTGATGTCCTCGTCGTTGAATATGACGCGCCCCTCGCTGCTGCGGACCACCCCGCAGATGCTGTTCAGGGTCGTGGTCTTGCCCGCGCCGTTGCCCCCGATCAGGGTGACGATCTCACCCTCCTCGACCGTGAGCGAGATGCCTTTGAGGGCGTGGATCTTGCCGTAGAAGGTGTGGAGGTTCTCGACCTCAAGCAGTGCCATGATGCTTACCGTCCTGTCGCCATGCGAGCGCTTGCCCTAGCTTTCCAGGAAGCCGGATACGATCTGATCGGCGGGCGCGCCCAGGTACGCCTCGATGACCAGCGGGTTCTGCTGCACTTCCTCGGGCGTGCCTTCCGCGATCTTGCGGCCATAGTCGAGCACGCTGACCTGGTCAGAGATGCTCATCACGACGCCCATATCGTGCTCGATCAGCAGGATCGTCAGGTTCCGCTCGTCGCGCAGGCGCCGGATGAAGTGCATCGTCGTCTCGGTTTCCTGCGGGTTCATACCGGCGGTCGGCTCGTCGAGCAGCAGCAGCGTCGGGTCGCTCGCCAGGGCGCGCGCGATCTCCAGGCGGCGCTGGCTGCCGTAGGGCAGGTTGGTCGCCAGCAGATCCCCCACGTCGGCCAGCTCGACGAACTCCAACAGCTCGTAGGCCTTCGCCAGCACGGCGTCCTCCTCCGTGCGGTTGACGGGCAGGCGCAGCAGCGCGCCGACGGGCGTCGCGCTCAGGTTGACGTGCGCGCCGACCAGCACGTTTTCCAGCACGGTCATGCCGGAGAACAGGTGGATGTTCTGGAAGGTCCGCGCCACGCCCATCGACGTGATCTGGTCCGGGCGCAGGCCGTGGATCGGATGCCCGTTGAACCAGATCTCCCCCTCCTCAGGCGTGTAGAAGCCGCTGATGCAGTTGAAGAACGTCGTCTTACCTGCGCCGTTGGGGCCGATCACGCTGGCGATCTGGCGCGGCATGATGGTCAGGTCAAGGTCGCTGACGGCCGTCAGGCCACCGAAGCGTTTGGTCACGCCGGTGGCACGCAAAACAGGCGTGGCAGACGCTTGGTCGCCGTTCATGGCAGGCTTTCCTTTCGCTGGTGCGCCAACTGTCGCGCCCGCTCTTGAAGCTGGGGCGGCGGGGCAGGCAGCAGCCCCGCCGGGCGGATGATCACGATCGCGACCAGCAGCGCCCCGAATACCAGGATGCGATACGTGGACAGCTCGCGCAGCATCTCCGGGATGCCAATCAGCACCACCGCGCCCATGATCACGCCGGGGATACTGCCCATCCCGCCGATGATCACCAGGCTGAGGACCTCGATGCTGATGTCCAGCCGGAAGTCAGCCGGGTAGATGTTGCGCTGGCGGGCGGCGAACAGCACGCCGCCGATCCCGGCGAAGGCCGCGCCGATGGCAAACGCCATCAGCTTCGACTGGACGAGGTGCACGCCCATCGACTGCGCGATGCTCTCGTCGCTGCGCATGGCGCCCCATGCCCGGCCGGTACGGGATGCCTTCAGACGGCTGGAGAGGAACGCGACCAGGGCCGCGCCGAGCAGCACGAGGTAGACCATCGACAGGTACGTGACCGGGCCGCTTGCCGCTTCGGGCAGCGGGCGCGGGATCTGCAAAATCCCCTGCGGGCCGCCCGTGAAGTCACGCAGGTTGGTGAACAGCAGCCGGATGATCTCCCCGAAGCCGAGCGTCACGATGGCCAGGTAGTCGCCGCGCAGGCGCAATACCGGGATGCCGAGCATGATCCCGGCGATGCCGGACACCAACACCCCGACGACCAGCCCGACCAGGAAGGGCGAGGGCGTGCCGAACAGGCGATCGTACAGGCCGCTGCGGTCCAGCACGAGCGCGACGACGATGCTGGTGCCCACCGCCAGCAGGACCAGCAGGGCCGCGGTGCCGTTCGACGGGCGCGGTGAGGTGTTCACCAGCTTGCGGTGGGAGATGGCAGCTTCCTGCTGCGCGGCGTGCCGCTGGTGCCACAGGCGCATCCCCCCGGCGATGATCAGCCCTGCGACGATCGTGGCCGTCACGACCCACGCGCCGAGTTGGACCACCATCTCGTCGTTGCCCGCAAACTTCAGCCCGGCGGGCTGGTTGTTCGCGTCCAGAATGGTCTGGTTGGACGACAGGAAGGCGTACGTGTAGGCGCCGAGGGCGAAGAACGCCACGTAGCCGAGGTCCAGCAGGCCCGCGTAGCCCACGACGATGTTCAGGCCGAGGCCCAGCAGGACGTTGATCCCGACGATGGTCAGCACGTCGTTCTGGTACTGGTTCAGGTACAGCGGCAGGATCGACAGCACCGCCAGCGACGTGACGCCGACGAACTGCGATTCGAACCGTTCCGGCACGTGCACGGCGCGCAGGCTGACTGCGATCATGATCGCCGCGGCGGCGACGATCACGATCGTGCTGTAGGTGCTGCTGCCGCCCGGCTCGCTCGGCGGGGCGATGAAATAGGCGTTGGTCGCGCGCATCCGGCCAATGGCGACGAGGGCCAGCACCACGACGATCCCCACGATGATCCCTGCGCGGGCGGTGTAGCTGAGGCCCCAGTCTTTCGGCTGCGCGGCGCGGATCGCAATGAGCGCGACCAGCACCAACAGGAACGTCAGGAAAAGCTGCGCCTGCTGCGCGCCGGACCCCAGGGACAGCAGCGGGTCCATGCCCCCGCCCTGGCCCTTGGTCAGCCAGAACAGGACGAACGTCAGCAGCGGCAGCAGCAGCACGATCCAGTGCGCGACCGGGTTGCCGGACAGCGTGCCGGACGCACGCGCGCGGTAGCGCGCGAGGTCGGCGCGGATCGTTGCCAGCGTCAGGGCTGCGCCGAGCAACGCCACGATCACGAGCAGCAGCAGGAAGCCGTAGAAGCCGCCGATGCGCAGGTTGATCTCGAACAGGGGATCGCCGGTCAGCCCCAACGCCAGCACCAGTGCGCGCTCCGGGTCGAAGGTCAGGCGCATCGGGTCGGTGCGCGGCGTGCGGCCCTCCGGGAACTCGCCGGTCACCGGGTCACGCGGGGGGTTCGGCCCCAACTCGGACTCCGGCACGCCGGACAGCACGGAGGTGGTCTTGGTGCTGACGGAATCGAAATATTGCCGGACGTCCGTGCCGGTCGCCTGCCAGTGATTGATCAGGGACATCAGCAGGAAGGGCAACACCATCGCCGCGATGCCCAGGGCGAGGGCGTTGCGCAGCACGTACGCGGTGCCTGCTTCCTCCAGGCGCCGCGCGATGCGCACGCTGAAGACCGCGACCACCAGCAGGAACAGGAACAGCGCCAGGCTAGTGATCTGGACCGGCACGCCGATCAAGATCAGGAACGCGATGATCAGCCCGGAGATCAACCCGGCATTGATCCCGCTGCGGACCGAACCGAGGGTGGATTGGAAGCGCCCGAACATAGCTAGACCTTCTTTTCCGAGAGCACTTCGCCGAAGATACCAGTCGGACGGAAGATCAGGACCAGCACCAACAGGCTGAACGCGATCACGTCTTTATACTCCGCCGGGATGCCGAGCGCGATCGGCCCCAGGGCCTCGACCAGCCCCAGGAAGAAGCCGCCGAACATCGCGCCGGGGATGTTGCCGATGCCGCCGAGGACCGCCGCCGTGAAGGCTTTCAGGCCGGGGATGAAGCCGCTGCGCCAGTTGAACGACAGGTTGTGCAGGCCCATCATGACGCCCGCCGCGCCGGCCAGCAGCGCCCCGATGGCGAAGGTCACGACGATCACATGGTCCACGTTCACGCCCATGAGGGCGGCGGTGTCCTTGTCCTCCGCGACGGAGCGCATGGCGCGCCCGGTGCGCGAGCGCTGCACGAACAGGTACAGCAGCACCATCAACAGGATCGACACCAGCACGATGATGATGCCCGTCTTGGTGACGGGGATCACGCCCAGATCGCCCAGGCGCAGGTCAACGGTGCCGCTGATCAGCCGGGGGCGCACGTAGAATCGCTGCTGCGGGCCGAGGATGTTGAGCATACTCTGTTGCAGGAAGAACGATGCCCCGATCGCACTGATCAGTGGGGTGAGGCGCGGTGCGCGGCGCAGGGGCCGGTAGGCGACGCGTTCCAGCCCGACCGCCGTGAGCATCGAGGTCAGCATGCCGCACGCCACGATGAACAGCAGGGCCAGCACCGTGTTGACCACTTCGTAGATGTGCGGGGCGAAGCCGCCGAGCGCCTGGAGCAGGGCATACCCGGCCAGCGCCCCGATCCCGAAGCGGAACGGCAGCGTGAACAGCGTCAGCATCCAGGTAGAGCCGACCTCGACGTTCGAGGTGCGCTCGCCCCGGCCCAGCCGGGAGGCCAGCGTTTCCAGGGGCAGGAAAAAGATGCCGACGAGGACCGCCATGACGACGGCGGCGACGCTCGCCGCGCCGACCTCGAACACGCCGTCGCCCAGGCTGAGGATGTAGGCCATCGCGAACCAGCCGCCGACGGTGCCCAGCACCAATACCTCGCCGTGCGCGAAGTTGATCATGAACAGGATGCCGTACACGAGCGTGTAACCGAGCGCCACAAGCGCGTACACGCCGCCCAGCACCAGGCCGTTCGAAAGCTGCAAGCCCCACACCGCGATCGGGTACGCCTGCGCCTCTACCACGGCGCTGACGCGGGTGGCGAACAGCAGAAAGACCACCACCCCGGCTACATTCGTGATCAGCCGCACGGAAGATAGGTTCTCGGTGCTGCGCGCCCGGCTGACCAGGATCACGATCAGGGCGAGCAGCCCCAGGCCGGTGTAGGCCCACAGCGCATCTCCAAGCGCCGCCCCAATCGTGCTCAGCGTCTCGTTGTCCCGCGTACCGAACAGGCCGGAGGTCCAACCGATGACCCACAGGATCCGGATAACGGCGAGCAGCGCGCCATAGGTGAAGTAGCGGCTGCTCAGGTGTTCATAATCAAGTTCAAGCCAGCGATTGAAGCGGCGGGTCTGGGTTGCTTCCGCCATGCTGTCCTCCATCCAAGGCATTGTCCGTCCGCCATCCCGGCGTACCGGACCAGCCCCCCCGCAGGGACATCAGCGGCCCGCCTTTGTTGCGGGCGGGCACATGGTCGAATGTCCGCGAAATTCTACCAGCGCCATGTATGCGAATCCAGTAAAATGCACTGGCTATCTTTAACAATTGGGGAAGGCTGAAAACCAGCCTTCCCCGGTCTAGTCGCTTGTTTTTATTCGACTTCCATCTCGAGCAGGTCCTCCGGCACTTCGACCGTGACCCACTCGCCGTCCTCCACGACGTTGATGGCGATGAAGCCGGCGCCGCAGTCACCCTTCTCGTCGCAGGTGAGCACGCCCGTCAGGCCGTCGTAGTCCGTCGTGCCACGGACGGCCTCGATCAACGCCTCACGGTCGATCACGAGGCTGCCATCATCCTGCTCTTCCGCGACCGCTTCGATCGCCTGGATGACGATCATCGCCGAGTCATAGGCGTGATAGTGGAACGGGCCGAGGTCAGACGGGTTCACGCCGAACATCTCTTCGTATTGCTCGTCGAAGGCTTCCAGGCGCTCCGGGTCGGTCTCCGGGGTCTCCGCGAAGCTGGCGTAGACACCCTCGCCCGCGTCGCCCGCGCCCTCGATGAACGCCTCGCCGTACACGCCGTCATCGCTGAAGAAGATCACGTCGCTCAGGCCGACGTCCTGCATCTGCGGGACGAGCAGCACCGCCTGCTGCACGTAGCCGCCGAAATAGATCGCTTCCGGCTGCTCTGTCACGAGCGGGGTCAGCACCGAGCGGAAGTCCTGGTCATCGACGTTGATGCCCTCAAAGGCCACGATCTCGCCGCCCAGCTCGGTGAAGGTGTCGCGCACGACTTCCGCCAGGCCGAGGCCGTAGGTGTCGTTGTCGTGCAGCACGGCGATCCGGCGCAGGCCGAGCACCTTGTACATGTAGTGCGCGTCCACCACGCCCTGAACGTCGTCACGGAAGGCCACGCGGTTCACCACGTCGAGGCCACGCTCGGTCACGCCCGCCGCGGTTGCGCTGGGCGACATCATGACGATGCGCGCGTCCTCGTACACATCCGAGGCGGCGGTCGTCGCGCCGGAGCAGATGTGCCCGATGACGGCGACGACGTCCGGGTTGGAGACGACGCGGTTCGCAACCGTGGTCGCTTCGTCGCCGGAGCAGCGGTCATCTTCGGTGATCAGGACGATCTCATGCCCCAGGATGCCGCCCTCGTCGTTGACCTGCGCGACGGCCACTTCCACCGCCTGCGCGATGTCCAGGCCGAACTCAGCGATCGGGCCGGTGAGGTCGGTGGCGACGACGAGGGTGATCGGCTCGCCCGCCGGGACCGTAACCGTGCCATCGTCCTGCGCGGCGACCGGGCTGACTGCGACGGCGAGCAGCGCGATCAGCAGCACATATCGAAAGGTTTTGAACTGCAGCATGGTGTTCTTCTCCTCAGCTTGAAGCTATGACTAAGGGTAGTGGCGGCCGGCTCGCGGTTGGAGCCGGGCTAAATGGGGCGCGCTGCGCCCAGGGAGTAAGGTGATGTGCGTGCTGACAGTGACAGGCAGGTGATGCACCTCCTTCGCTTCGCTAGAAGCTTGGCTACCGCTCTGCTTCTGCCCATTCTCGACCGTGCAAAAGCGAATCAATAGGTTTTGTTAACGTGCATCGTACCAAAATCTATCAAGGGTTGTCAAACTGAGGGAATTACAGTCCCCATCATCTACGGACTTAAGAACTATGTTCTGACCCCAGTGTGCCGGGATTATACGTCAGAGACGCAGGCGGCATTTTAGTTAATCTGCACAAGTTCCCGCGAGGGGCGGGCGGTCAGTAGGCCCGGCGCAGGAGGAAAGCGGCGTACTCCCGGATGGGGGCGAGGGCCGCAGGCGCCGCGCCGGTGCGCTCTAGATGGGCCAGGGCGTCCTCATAGTAAGCCCACGCGATCTCGTCCGTCGCGGCCTGGGCGTCCGTCCGGGCGAGGACGTCCAGCACGGTGGACACGTCCTCGTCCGAGAGCGATTCCGCCGCGTAGAGCGCCTCAAGCGTCGCGCGGTCCGCTGCGGCGGCACGCTCGAAGGCGACCAGGATGGGGTAGCTTTTCTTCTTCTCGCGGATGTCGCTGGTCGCGGACTTGCCGGTACGAGACTCGTCGCCCCACACGCCCAGGTAGTCGTCGCGGATCTGGAACGCGATGCCGAGGTCCCGCCCAAAGGCGGCGTACCGGGCGATCAGGTCCTCGTCGTCGGTGCTGAGCAGCGCGCCGACCTGCGCCGCACAACGGATCAGCGCCCCGGTCTTGTTGGCGACCATCGTCACATACTCGTCCGCGCCGACGTCCGCACGGCCCTCGAAGTCCATGTCGAGGATCTGCCCCTCGGCGGTGTGCAGGCAGGCGCGCGCCAGCGCCTCGACCACGCGCACGATCTTGGCCGGGGGCGCGTCAACCTGTGCCAGCCGCACGCTGCACAGCATCGCCAGCGCGTACAGGCCGTCACCGGCGTTGATCGCCTGCCACGGCCCCCAGCGCGTCCAGACCGTCGGGCGGTGGCGCCGTTCCTCAGACTTGTCCATCACGTCGTCGTGGATCAGCGTGAAGTTGTGGATGAACTCCAGCGCGGCCCCGGCGGGCAGCACGTGCCGGTACGTCCCGCATACCGCCTGCGCCACGAGCGCCATCAGCAGCGGGCGGATCTTCTTCCCGGCGACCCTGCCGCGCCGCGCGTCGTCCGCGTCGAGATCCCAGCCGAACTGGTAGTCGATCACGTCCCACAGGATCGGCGCGACGACCTGCTGCTCCTGGCGGGCGGCGTGCATCTCCGCCTCGATCGCGGTGAGGATCGGGCCGAACGTGGCTTCATAGGATGTGCCGGACATGCGGGTACATTCCTTTCGTAGAGGCACGGCGCGCGGGGTCCCCC
>CAZGLU010000026.1:12088-15108 GCA_964526095.1 uncultured Anaerolineaceae bacterium
CTGCCGGGAAGCTCAGGCGGGCGGGGGCGAGCGGTGTCCTGCATCGCCCCCTCACGATGCGACCGCCCCGATTCTAACCCGGATCGCCTGTTTCGGCAGGTGTGCGGCGGGCGGGATCCGTTGCCGCCCGCGCGCAAACGATCTACACTCCGGGCGCGCCGTGCGAAAAGGAGCCGTCCGTGCCTGATCCCGCCAACCGCTCGATCCACGTTTCCGCGCCGGGCAAGCTGATGCTGCTCGGCGAGCACGCCGTCGTGCATGGACGGCCCTGCCTCGTCACGGCGATGGACGCGCGCCTGCACATGACGCTCGCCCTCGCCCCGCCCGGCGACGAAACGTTCACCATCGAGGCGCCGGATGTGGACGTGGCGCACGTACAGGGGCGGCTATCGGAGGCGCTCGCGGGCGGGCAGGCATTGGCGCGTGGGACGCGCTTCATCGAGAGCGCGCTGGCCGTGTTCGGTGAGGCTTACGGTTTGCCGCGCGGCGTGCGGATCGAGACACGCAGCGACTTTTCGAGCCGGTATGGGCTGGGCAGCTCGTCCGCGACGGTCGCCTGCGCGCTGTTCGGGCTGGCGCACCTGTTCGGGCACGACCTCCCCGCGCGGACGCTGTTCGAGCTGGGGCTGGAGGCGATCTTCCGCGTGCAGCGGACCGGCTCCGGCTTCGACCTCGCCGCCGCGATCACCGGCGGCACGCTCTATTACGAGGGCGCGCCGCCACGGGCCATCGAGCCGCTCGACGTCCCCCCGCTGCCGTTGGTCGTGGCCTATTCGGGCGTAAAGGCCGATACCCCGGCGTACGTGCGCGGCGTGGCGGACCGGCTCGCGGCGTGGCCCGGCCCGGTGAACGGCATCTTTGACGTCATGGCGGACCTGGTGCGTGAGGGGCGTGCCGCGTTGGAGGCGGGCGACTGGGCGCGGCTCGGCGTGCTGCTGGACATGGGGCACGGGCTGGCGCACGCGCTCGGCGTGGATGTGCGGCAGACCGCCACGCTGGTCTTCGCCGCGCGTGAGGCGGGCGCCGCCGGGGCCAAGCTCAGCGGCGCAGGCGGCGGGGACTGTGTGATCGCGCTGGCGCCCGGCGAGACGCGGGCGGCGGTCGAGCGGGCGCTGGCGGCGGCGGGCGGCGAGATCGTGCGGATTGCGCCCGGCGCGCCGGGCGTGCGGCTGGAGGGAGAGGGCTGAACATGGCGGAGCATAAGGCGACGGCGGTCGCGTGCGCGAACATCGCGTTCGTGAAGTATTGGGGTCGTAAGGACGACGCGCTGCGCATCCCGCTGAACGCCTCGATCTCGATGAACCTCGACCGGGCGACGACGACCACCACCGTGCAGTTCGACGCCACGCTGTCGCAGGACGCCGTGACGATCGAGGGGATGGAGGCGCATGAAGGCGCCGCCCGCCGCGTGAGCGCGCACCTGGACCGCGTGCGTGCCCTGGCGGGCATCGAGACCCCGGCGCGCGTCGCCTCGCGCAACAGCTTCCCCACCGGGGCGGGCATCGCGTCGTCAGCCTCTGCGTTCGCCGCGCTGACGGTTGCCGCCTGTGCCGCGGCGGGCCTCGACCTGAGCGAGCGCGACCGCTCGATCCTGGCGCGGCTCGGCTCCGGCTCGGCGGCACGATCGATCCCGGCGGGTTTCGTCGAGTGGACGACCGGCGAGCACAGCGAGGATTCCTACGCCTACGCGATCGCGCCGCCGGAACACTGGGACCTGCGCGACCTGATCGCCATCGTGCAGACGGGGCACAAGGACGTCGGCTCGACGCAGGCACACGCGCTGGTGGGGTCCAGCCCGTTCGCCCCGGCCCGCCTGGAGGCTGCTGATCGCGCGCTGCCGGTCATCCGGGAGGCGATCCGGGCGCGGGCGTTTGAGCGCTTCGGCGAGGAAACGGAGCAGGAGGCGCTGCGCATGCATGCCGTGGCGATGACCTCGCAGCCGAGCGTGCTGTACTGGTCGCCCGCGACGGTGGCGGTGCTCCAGGCGGTGCGCGAGATGCGTGCGGCGGGCGTGGGCGCGTACTGCACCATCGACGCAGGCGCGAACGTGCACGTGCTGTGCCTCGGCCCCGACGCGGACCGGGTGGAGGACGAGCTGCGCGCACTGCCGGGCGTGCAGACTGTGCTGGCGAACCACCCCGGCCCCGCCACACACCTGATCGACAATCACCTGTTTTGAGCCATCCTTAGCGGCTCACCGCTAGTGACTAATGCGCGCGTTGGTAGATTCTTACAGACAAAATGTGATAAAATATGATATGATAGGATTAATAAGAGAATTGTCCTCTTGCGGGTGGTTATGCCAGGTAGTTTCCGGAAGCCTTCCACGCGGTTAACAGAGGTGCGGGTGGCATGCCCGCAATGCGGGTATGCGAACCTTTCGGCGCGGAAGACCTGTCGCGCCTGCGGGGCGGCCCTGCACGAGCCGCCCGCCCCGCCGGTCGAGACGCACCCCCTCCCGCCGCCGCCGACCCGGGCGAGCAAGCGCCTGTTCAACGACGAAGATCTGCTGCTGTTGGAGCTGGTCACGGCCCGGCAGCGTATCCTGATCCCTATTGAAAGCTCGGTGATCCTGGGGCGCGGCGGCAGCTTCAGCACCAACCCGGATCGCCTGATCGACCTCGGCCCCTATGGGGCGCAGCAGCTTGGCGTCTCGCGGCAGCACTGCCAGCTTCAGCGCCGGGAACAGCGGCTGCTCGTCACCGACCTGGACAGCAGCAACTACACGATCCTCAACGGCGAGCGGCTGATCCCATACCGCCCTTACGTAGTCGCGCACGGCGATCACCTGCTGCTCGGCAAGCTGCACCTGATCCTCTACTTCCGCGCCTCGCAACTCGACTGATCGCGCCGCCGCAATCGACGCCAGCCTGGCCGCCATCCTGCCCTATCCGGGGTGAGGCCCGCCGCAGGCGGTTGCGGGCTGCTAATCCCGCTCTTCCGGGGGCCGGGTGGGCAGGCAGATCTGGAAGTGGGTGTTGCCCGGCTCGGAGTACACCTGAAAGTCGCCCTGGTGGTCC
>CAZGLU010000027.1:0-367 GCA_964526095.1 uncultured Anaerolineaceae bacterium
CCGCGCTCGCCGCGCTGCTACTGACCGCACCCGGTCGCAATCCGGCCCTGCTGGCCGCAAGCGCGCTGGTGCTGTTTGCGAGCGCGCTAGGACTCATTGCGCCGCCCGATCTATTGACGATCCTCCCCTCGCCCTACAAGGCGCTGGCGTACTACCAGCGCAACCCTGAGGCTCACCTGGAGCCGCCGCGCACCAACGAATACTCGCGCCTGGATATTGTCCGCTCGGAGTCGATCCACTCCGCGCCGGGCATGAGCATGACCTACCTCAGCGCGCCGCCGCGCGAGGTCGGCCTGCTCATCGACGGCGACAACTTGCTCCCCGTATTAGAAGATCAGGGAACACCAGCAGCCTTCGCGGAGGCGAT
>CAZGLU010000027.1:377-14315 GCA_964526095.1 uncultured Anaerolineaceae bacterium
CTGCGGCCGCAAGCCGACACGCTGGTATTGGGGGCAGGCGGTGGAATGGATGCGTGGATCGCCCGGGCGCTCGGCGCGCGATCCGTCGTCGCCGTCGAGCCGAACAGCCTGGTGATTGAGGCGCTGCTTGAGGATCTACGCGAGTGGAGCGGCCTGGCGGACGATCCGCGTGTCTCACTGGTACAGCAGGAGATCCGCACCTACGCCCGCCAGACGGACCGCCGCTTCGACGTGGTACAGCTTGCGCTGACCGACCCCTACCGGCCCGTGACGTCCGGGGCGTTCACCCTCACCGAAAACTACGTCTACACCGTCGAGGGTTTTCGGGCGTACCTCGACTTGCTGGCCGAGGATGGGATCTTCATAGTGACGCGCTGGCTGCAAACCCCGCCCAGCGAGGAGCTGCGCACGCTGGGTTTGATCCTGGCGGCGCTGGACGAGCGCGGCGTGACCGATCCCGCCTCACACATCGTCGCCTTCCGCACCTTCCAGACGGTCACGTTCCTGGTGAAGGCGCAGCCCTTTACGGAGGACGAGATCGCGACCGTGCTGGCGGAGGCAGAGCGGCTGATGGTGGACATGGTGCTCGCCCCTGAGCTTCCCCCGGAGGCCATCAACCGCTACGCGCGGCTGCCCGAAGACGTCTACCACACCACGTTCACGGCGCTGCTGGAGGCGGCGGATCGTGAGGCGTTCTACGACGATTACGACTTCGAAGTGCGGCCCCCGACGGACCAGCACCCCTTCTTCTTTCACTTCTTCAAGTGGCGGCAAACCCCCGCCATCCTTGAAAACCTGGGGCGGACCTGGCAGCCGTTCGGCGGGAGTGGCTTCTTCGTGTTGGTGGCCCTGCTGGCCTTCACAACGGCAGGCGCGCTCATCTTCATCCTGCTTCCAATCGCGCTGCGCCCGCGCTTCCGGGCTGCGCTGGCGGACGCGGGCGGCGCTCAGCGCCGCCGCGTGTTGGCTTACTTCGCCGCAATAGGGTTGGCCTACCTGCTGATTGAGGTCGCCACGATACAGCAGTTCGTGCTGCTGATCGGCCACCCCACCCTGGCAATCGCGACCGTCCTCGGGACGCTGCTGCTGTTCTCCGGCATCGGCAGCGCCGTCTCGCATCGGGTGCCCTGGAGGGCCGCGCTGGCGGTATTGACGGCGCTGGCGCTGCTGTGGCCGTGGCTGATCGATGTGGTGGCCGCGGCGCTGCTCCCCCTGCCGCTGGCCGTTCGCTGGCCGCTGAGCGTCCTGGTGCTGGCGCCGCTCGGCCTCTTGATGGGCATCCCGTTCGCACGCGGCATCCTGGCGATCCGCGCGCTGCCCGACCTCATCCCGTGGGCGTGGGCGATCAACGGCGGCGCGTCCGTCGTCAGCGCGGTCATTGCGGCGCTGATCGCGCTTTCATCCGGTTTTGGCTGGGTGCTGTGGATCGGCGGGCTGCTTTATGGCGCCGCTTTACTCACTCGCCCTCACGCGTGAACGGCACGAACGCGACATCGAGCACGCGCTGCATCTCGATCTCTTCGCCGTGCCTGACCACCAGCCACAGACTCTGGTAGCCGCCCGGCGGGCCAATCGGGATCACCATGCGGCCGCCGTCCGGGTTTAGCTGCGCGACCAGCGGCGCGGGCAGGTGATCGGGCGCGGCGGTGACGATGATCGCGTCGAAGGGCGCGTGCTCCCACCAGCCCCAGTACCCATCGGCACGCAGCGTCTTGATATCCTCGTAACCCAGCTCGTCAAAGAGACGGCGCGCAATGCCCGCCAACTCAGGCACGATCTCGATCGTGTAGACCTCATCGGTGATCTCGCGCAGGATGGCGGCCTGATAGCCCGAGCCGGTGCCGATCTCGAGCACCTTGTCGCCCGGCTCCAATTCCAGCATTTCGGTCATCATCGCCACGAGCGAGGGCTGCGAAATGGTTTGCCCGTAGCCTATCGGCAGAGGGTGATCGCCGTAAGACAGATCCAGATAGGCGGTAGGCACGAAGGCATGGCGCGGCACGGCGAGCATGGCCTGGAGCACCGCCTCATCCTTCACCACCGGCCTGACCCGCTCCTCGACCAGCCGCTCTAGCTGCCGGCGCGTGGCGGCGGTGGTCTCCAGGCTGCGATCCAGACTGGTGGGGGTCGGCGCCTGCTCGGTCGGTCGGAAGGTCGGGGTTGGGGTGATCTCACCCCCGGCGCGGGGCACACCGGTCGCGGTCATAAATGTCTGAACAGGCTGCGTGTCGGGCGCGAGCCGGGCGCGACTTTCATCCGCGCACGCCAACAGCATCACTGCCGCGATCAGTGCGGCGGCCAGCAAGACGCATGGATTGGTGCGCTTCATGGACAGCCTCCTCATCTACTCTAAAAGTGAGGATAGCACGTTTTCGCACCAGGGCGGCGCACCTCACCGACCGGGCAGCAAATCGGGAAGGATCGCCGTACAACCCTGCGCTCCTTCTCAAGCAGGCCCCTGGTTGGGCGACAGAATAACGCTGTTGCGGAACAACCCCGCGACGGCTTGCGTGATCTGTGCGGCCAACTCTGCCGCCGCATCGGAGTAGCCGGCCAGCACGATCCAGGTCCGAGCATCGTGACCGTGCACGATCAGGCTGACCGGCACACCCGTCTGACCGTATACCAGCAGGACGTTGTATTGGCAGTCGCAGCGCGCGGTCCCGTGGTGAGGGCAGGCGCACGTTGGCGCACCGGCCAGCGCCGAACGTAGATCGAACGACTGCTCCACGCGAAACCCCGCAGCCCGGAGCGCCCCCTGAAGGATGGCGACGACCTCATGGCATGCCCGATCAACCACCAGCTCACGCGTCACGCTTGCGACTCCCCTAACCGGTCCTTGGTCCCCAGTATAGATACCATCAAGCCCGGCTCATAGCGCCGTATGCCGCATTTCGGATCAGGTCATTTGGCGGGGATGGGGTGGCGCGCTCGCCCCCAAAAAGGGATCGGGCCGAGGCTAGCGTGCTCGTTTCAGCCACATGACCGATGCGCCGGGCCGGTCCCTACGGCACGGCCCACCCTCCGCCGGTAAATAGTGACAGATCGCGCACCCGGCGATACGCCATTTGGCGCATGTCACACGGCCCGCTTTCCCCTATAGTGTCGGGTAGCTTTTACCCTTTCGCGGAGAGAACTCATGAAGCCGGTCACTCGACGTACCCTCTTGTTTGTGCTCCTCGCGGGCGCGGTGCTGCTGTCCGCCTGTGGCGGCAGTGGCGCGCATCCGGCCAACTCGGTCAGGCTGCCGGAATGGGTGAGCAGCGCGCCGCCCCGCGTGCGGGAAGCCTACGACTACGCCATCTCGCACGGGGATGAACTGGCACACTATCCCTGCTACTGCGGCTGCGGCGCGATGGGCCACACCAGCAACCTGAGCTGCTATATCCGGGACGTGGCCGAAGACGGAACGATCACGTTCGATAACCACGCGACCGGCTGCGGCATCTGCGTCGACATCACGCAGGATGTGATGCGCCTGAAGGCCGAGGGGCGATCCTCGCCGGACGTGCGCGCCTATATCGACGCGCAGTACAGCCCGTTCGGTCCCGGCACCAACACGCCACTCCCAGGAGGGTAACGCTGGTGCTGCGCCATGTGACCCGCCCGCGCCTGATCGTGGCAGCATCCGCGCTGCTCGCGCTGGCGTTCCTTCTAGCCCCGCACGGGAACGCGACGTCCTCGGCGGAGCGCACCGTGCACATCGACGCCACACAGTTCGAGTTTGAGCCGGGGCGCATCCATGTGAACCAGGGCGAGCGCGTCGTGATCACCCTCACCGCCTCGGATGTGGTGCACGGCTTCTACCTGGGCGGCTACGGGCTTGAGCGGCGGGTCGAGCCGGGCGTCGCGCAGGAAATAACGTTCGTCGCCGACAAGGCCGGGAAATTCCGCTATCGCTGCGCCGTGTCGTGCGGGCCGCTGCATCCCTTCATGATCGGCGAGCTGGTCGTGAACGCCAACACGCCCTACTGGCGCGCGCTCGGCGTGGTGCTGAGCGCCTCGGCGGGGATGCTGGCCTTCCTGTGGCAGGCAGGCCGGAATGGATCATTGGAGGAGACTTCCCCATGAAAGCAAGTCACGTCTCTAAACCGCGTCGGGCTAAGAAACGCAGCCGGAGCAGCGCGGCCTGGATGCTAAGCGGCGCGCTCGGCAGCATCTTGCTGATCGTCGCGGCGCTGGCATTTACATCCCGTGGGAAAAACCAGCCGGGCCAAACCGTGTTCGACCCCGATTTTGAGCCGCAGGTCACCGGCGGGCCACGCGTCGAGATCGTGGAAGGCGAGGTGTTGGATTACGGCAAGGTCAAGCTGAACACAGTCATAAATACCGTCTACACCGTGCGAAACGTCGGCGACGAACCCCTCCTGATCCTCGGCGAGCCTCGCATCGAAGTTGTCGAGGGCTGCTGCCCGCCGCGCGCGGTCGTCAGCTCGATGGTCATCGACCCCGGACATGAGGGGCGCATCTCGATGGCGTACTCGATGCACGAGGGCATGGGCGGCCCGCATGAATTCCGCGTGCACCTGAGGACGAACGACCCGGTCGAGCCGACCAAGTATCTGACGATTTACTCGGACTGGGTGTCGTAGCGGTGTTCAACCAGGGGCGCATCGACCTGTTGGAGCGCGTGCCGCTGCTCAAGCGCACCCTGAAAGCGCGCGCCTTCCAACCGGCTGCGATGCTTCTGACGCTGGCGGTGTTCACGCTGGCGATCCTCGCGGGCCTGGCCGGCACCCCGGTCGGCAGCCGCAACTTCGGGATCGTTTTTGTCTGGATCGTGTGGTGGGCGCTGCTGATTACGGTGCTCGTCCCGTTCTTCGGGCGGCTGTGGTGCATGGTGTGTCCCATCCCTGGGCCGGGCGAATGGCTTCAGCGCCGCGCGATCGTGCAGCGCCGACCGGGCAGGCTATGGACGCGCAGCCTGCGCTGGCCCCGGCGCTTTAAAAACATCTGGCTGCAAAACGTCGGCTTTCTTGGCGTTGCGGTTTTCAGCCCGATCATCCTCACCCGCCCCACCGTCAGCGCGTGGGTGTTGCTCAGCTTTCTGCTGGTTGGTGTGGTGCTGAGCGCGCTCTACAAGAACCGCGTGTTTTGCCGCTACGTCTGCCCGGTCGGCGGCTTCATCGGGCTGTACTCGATGATGGCGCCGGTCGAATTGCGCGTCGCCGATCCGGACGTGTGCGCGGCGCACAAGACGAAGGACTGCCTCACCGGGAACGAATACGGCTACGGCTGTCCCTGGATGGTGTTCCCCGGCAGCCTACAGCGCAACGCCGCATGCGGTATGTGCTTTGAGTGCCTGAAGACCTGTCCGAAGAACAACATCGTGCTCAACCTGCGCCCCCCAGGCAGCGACCTGATGGTTGCCAGCGAGCGCCGCCTGGACGAAGCCTACAAAGCCTTCATCATGCTCGGCTGCGCGCTGCTTTACTCGGCGGTGCTGCTCGGCCCCTGGGGGTGGCTCAAAGACTGGGCGAATATGCACACGCTGCCTCACTGGGGGCTGTATGCGCTCGGCTTCGTACTTCTCAACCTCGTCGCGCTGCCGGGGGCGTTCGGCGTAGCGGTGTGGCTCGCGCGCCGGATCGCCCGGCAACAGCAACCGCTCCGCCGCCTGTTCGTGGACTACGCCTACGCGCTCATCCCGCTGGGGCTTGCGGCGTGGATCGCGTTCACCCTGGGGTTCGTGCCGGTCAACGGCAGCTATGCGCTGGCGGCGCTATCGGATCCGTTCGGCTGGGGCTGGGATCTGTTCGGCACAGCCAGCACGCCCTGGACGCCGCTCGGAGCGACGGTTCTGCCCTTCCTCCAGGTCGGCGTCCTCACGACCGGCCTGCTGTTCGCGCTGAACACGACCTACCAGATCGCCCGCCAGAACAGCGGGCAGCACCAGGCTGCATTTCGGGCCACGTTGCCGGTGGGCGGTTTCGCCCTGCTCGTCACGCTCGTTTTTCTGAGGCTTTACCTGGGTTAAACATGAGACATCGTGAGCTGCTCGCCCGTCTGACGCTGGGGCTGATCGTGATCGGGCTGCCCCTTGCGGCGCTGGGCTACCAGTATTGGCTCAGACCGGCAACCGCCCCGCACCGTATCATCGACATTGCCGCGCGGGTGCCGGAGCAGGCCGGTTTTTCGCCGGACGCTGTTCACGTAGCCGTGGGCGAGACGGTCACGCTGCGCTTCACGTCGATGGACGTGACGCACGGGATCGCAATTGGCCCAGGGCTGGGCGTGGACCTCGGCCCCATCGATCCCGGCCATGTGAAGGAAGCCACGCTCCGCTTCGACCATCCCGGCATCTACACCTACTACTGCACGACCTGGTGCAGCCCGGACCACTGGCGCATGCGCGGCACGATCCAGGTGAGCGACCCGGCCAACCCCGAACTGGTCCCACCGGCAGCGCCCGACCCGGTGATCGAGGCGCTGATCGCAGAGGGCGTTGACATTGACGCGGTGCATACCGCTCCGGCGGATGACGGCGGCGAGATGGCGGCCCGGGCATTCCAGCCGTCGGCGCAGCGCGGGGAGGCAGCCATCGCGGGCGGGCTGGAAGTCCCCGCCGAACTACGTGACCCCGTGTGGCGGCAGTCGGGCACACCAGCGGAGGCCCTCGAACTCCTGACCGCCCACAACCCGGCGGCGTCCGAACGCGACCTGCTGGATGCGGTTGCCTACCTTTGGACGCAAGACATGGGGACGCAAGACGCGCCGGAAGAGGCCCTCCCATCAGCCGAACGGCTCTATAATCAGAACTGCGCCGCGTGCCACGGGCAGTATGGTCATGGCGACGGTCCGGCGGCAGCGACCACCGCCGAAGACCCGGTCGCGTTCGCAGACACCGGGCATATGCTGGAGCAGCGGAGCGATGTGCTGTACGCGAAAATCCGGCGCGGGGGCATGGGGACGGGCATGCCCAACTTCGGCACGCTGTTTACAGCCGAAGAAACCTGGGCGCTGGTGCGCTACCTCTGGGCGCTGGCGTTCGGGACACCGCCCGGAACGTAACCGGATAGCTCCCGGCACCCTCTCCGGCCCGTGGCCCTATTCCGCCCCTGCCGGAAAGGTTACAATCTCCAGCCGACACAGGACGATGAAGCATGGCACCAGAGCAGCCCATTCGAGTCATTTTGGCGGATGACCATCAGGTTGTGCGACATGGCATCCACCAGTTTCTGACAACCGCCGGAATCCGCGTGCTGGCCGAGGCAAGCGACGGCGCTCAGGCGCTCCAACTCATCGAGCAGCACCAGCCCGACGTGGCGGTGCTCGACATCCAGATGCCGGAATTCAGCGGCATCGAAGTTGCGCGCCGCGTGCGAGCCAGGGGCTGGCCGGTCGGCATCCTGATCCTTACTGCGTTTGACGACGATCCGTTCATCATGGCGGCGCTCGAAGCAGGCGCCAATGGTTTTGTGCTCAAAACGGCCGACATCGAGGCCATCGTCGAGGCTGTGCGCGCCGTCAACGAGGGGCGGTCCGTTCTCGACCCGCAGATCATCCCCAAGCTGATGCATGCTGTGACCGCGTCGCGGCACGAGACAGCACCTTACGAGCCGCTGACCGACCGCGAGCTGGAAGTCCTCCAGGCCGCCGCACGAGGGCTGACCAACAAAGCGATCGGCGTGCTGCTCGACATCAGCGACCGCACGGTGCAAGGACATCTGCGCCGCATCTTCGAGAAACTCAACGTCGCGAACCGCACCGAAGCGGTTGTGAAGGCCACGCAACTCGGGCTGCTTGACTTACCGGCACCGGATACCCATGCGCCCGGCTAGCCTGCCCCTCCAACTGCTGGCGCTGGTAGTTCTGCCGCTCCTCGCGCTCCTTGTGCTCGTCGCGTTCGGGGGCGTGGCGGTACATCAGGCGGAGATGCGCGATCTGCTGGTTGACCACAACCGGCAGCTCACCGCCGCCGCTGCGGCCGCCCTGTCCGGCCAGATCGAGCAGCGGCAAAACGTGCTGGTGGGGTTGGCGCGCGTGGCGGCAGAGATCGGCCCTGAGAAAGCAACGGACCAGATCGAAACGCTCACGCCCCTCTTTGACAGGGGGATCGCCATCGGCACGGAAGATGGGCAGATGCTTGCCGCCTCGGGGCCGGAGATCGACGGGCAGACGATTCTAGATGCCGTTCGTGACGTTTCATCCCCGGCCGTTTTGGCCCGTGTGGAGCGTGATGGAAGCCGGACACAGGCGGTGCTGATCCATGTAGTGTCCGGCGACCAAGGCTTGCGAGCGGTGGGGCTTAGCTCGCTCGACCACGTTGCCACTCAGGCCGGACTCGGAAGCCATTCCGAAGCGGGCACGCTTGACACGCTGTTACTCGATCGCGACGGCACGGTGCTGTTGAGTCGCAATCCTGCACAGATCGGTGAGATCCTTGAAGGCGCCGGGCGCGTGATGCGAACCGGTGGGGATGCCGCATTCGAGCGCACCGACAGGGAGGGACACGACGTCATCAGCACCGCCGCACGCGTCCCCCCGGCGGATTGGACGTTGGTCTACGAAGAGCGCTGGCACGAGACACTCAGCCCGATCGTCCAGTA
This sequence comes from uncultured Anaerolineaceae bacterium, assembly GCA_964526095.1. Taxonomy (GTDB): domain Bacteria; phylum Chloroflexota; class Anaerolineae; order Aggregatilineales; family Aggregatilineaceae; genus Aggregatilinea. The sequence goes on from CAZGLU010000027.1 coordinate 8,927, forward strand.
CTCCCAGGCGGCACCGCTGGTGTTGGTGCCCGGCCTGTTGATCGCGCTCGGCGCGGTTTGGTTTGGCATCCGGCGCGTGGTGCTGCCGCTGCGGAAGTTGGAGGCACAGGCGAACGAGCTTGCCTGGGGCAATTACGCCGCCATCGATCAGACGGTCGGCGGGATCGAGGAGATCAGACACCTACAGGGAACGCTTCAGCAGATGTCGAAGCGGGTGCAGGCCGCCCAAGCCAGCATGCACGACTACATCGGCGCGATCACCCGCGCCCAGGAAGACGAGCGCCGCCGCCTGGCCCACGAGCTGCACGATCAGACCGCGCAGGCCCTGGTTGCGCTCGATCACCGCCAGCAGATGCTGAAGCCTTATCTGAGGGACGATCCTGCGGCGGCGGCCAAACTTGCCGAGATTCGCGGCATGATCGCCACCGCCATAGACGATCTGCGGCGGATCGTGCGCGCGCTACGCCCCACGTATCTGGAGGAACTCGGCCTTGCTCCGGCGCTGGAGATGCTGGCACGCGACCTTGAGCGCGACGGTCAGCTTGCCATTCACTTTCAAAAGCATGGCGCCCCACAGCGGCTGGAGCCTGAGCACGAAATGGCGCTCTATCGTATCGTACAAGAGGCGCTCAATAACGCGTGGCAGCATAGCGGCGGCACTGATATTTGGCTCACCGTTCGCTTTGAAGCCGAGCGGGTCACGATCACGGTGCGTGACAATGGGAAGGGCTTTGCCGTACCGCAGCACGCCGCAGACCTGGGCGCGTCTGGCGCGCAGCACTTCGGGCTGATGGGAATGCACGAGCGCGCCTCGCTGATTGGGGCGCACTTGCAGGTCGATTCGGAGCCTGGAAGCGGCACGACGGTTGTCGTCACGGTGCCGACTTCGGGGTTCTGGAGCGCCTATCCCGAAGCATAAGTCGGCAACCACACAGGTGCCGCTCACTCTAGCGGCCCGGCGGAAGATCCCGGAGGGACATTAAATTACGACGGGCGTTTCGGGGCGGGCCAGATTACCTCCTGCGGCGTCTTCGGCGGACCTAACCTGCTCCGTTAATCAAGGTCCCGGAAGCGATAGCCAACAGCAGGCTCTGTCACGATATAGCTGGGGCGCGACGTGTCCGGCTCAATTTTCTGGCGCAGGTTGCTGATATTCACGCGCAGCAGGTGTGTCTCCCCGACGTAAGCTTCCCCCCATACCTCACGAAGCAGCCGCTGATGGGTCATGACGCGACCGGCATTCCGCGCCAAAATGCGCAGCAGATCATATTCGGTCGGCGTCAAGCGGACGGGGTTCCCGCCCAGGGTTACAGTGCGCTCAACAAAATCGATCACCAGGTCGCCGATAGCCAACTGCGGTTCCTCAACCGCAGGCAGCATGATCGGGCGCAGGGCAACGCGCAAACGCGCCAGCAATTCACCCGCGCTAAAGGGCTTCGTCAGGTAATCATTCGCACCCGAATCCAGGGCCGTGATCTTATCCGATTCCTGATCGCGAACGGACAACACGATAATCGGCGTCACCGACCATTCGCGCAATCGGCGGATCACCTCAACGCCATCCGTGTCCGGCAGCCCCAGATCAAGAATGATGACATTCGGATGGTCGCTCGCGGCACGCTCCAACGCTTCTGCGCCGGTCGCGGCCTCGCTCACGCTGTAGCCCTGGCCGCGTAAGACCGTGCGAAGATAGCGGCGTATCGCGTCCTCGTCGTCCACGACCAGAATGTGTTTTTGCTCTTTATCCATCGGTTGTCTCACACGCCTGACTCAATGGCAGATCGATTTGAATAATGGTGCCGCCACCTGGGCGTTGGAACGCGCTGATCTGCCCGCCATGAAGCTCCACGACGCCCTTGCAAATGGCTAAACCCAACCCCGCCCCCTCAATGGGTTGTGCGGTATGCGCCCGATAGAACCGCTCGAAGATGTGAGGCAGATCGGCCGCCGGGATGCCACGCCCCCGATCGGCAACCTGGATGCGAACAACCGGGTCTGCGCGCCGCACCGTCAGTTCGATGGGCGTATCCGGTTGCGAATACTTGAGTGCATTGTCCAGCACGTTCACCAGCACACGTTCAAAAAGCGTGAAATCGAGGCGGACCAACGGCACATTTTCCGCCACATCCACCGTGATCCGCCGCTTCTCACTCCGATTCTCCACGTCCGACAACGCCACGCCGATCAAGTCCTGGATATCACAGTAATCGAACGAGGTCTGGACCGTCTTGCTCGTCAGGCGGCTCATATCAAGCAGGTTGGCGACCAATCTATTCAGCCGCCGGGCCTCGTTCCAGGCGTTTAGCAACAATTCCTCCTGGCTGGCCCAGTCCATCGAATCACGGTGACAGACCATGCTGCTAAGCGCCCCCGTGATAGAGACCAATGGCGTACGCAGGTCGTGTGAAATCGAGGACAACACCGCAGACTGCAAACGCTCTTTTTCCGCCAGCAGCTCGGCTTGCTGCGCCTTATCCACAAGCTGGATCCGCTCCACCGCCAACGCAATCAGATTCGTATACGCCACCAGGGCGCGGTGAAGCGTTTGAGCCTGAAGATCGCCCGCAACCTGGGGCGAAAAGACCACCACCCCCAGCGTAGCATTAGGCGTCTTGAGCGGATAATAATGCGCATTGGACCTGGAGAAGTGAGGCGTTCCCGGTCCGGCAGCGACACCCTTCTGATACACCCACTGAATGATCTCGAAGTCCGGACGGCCCCGAAACTGCTCGAAATTGTCCGACAGCACGATCTGAACTTTACTGTGAAGCACGCGATCAATATGCGCGACGGCGGCCTGAATCACCTCGGGCATCTGGGTCGCTACGGTCAGTTCCTGGCTCAGGGCATAGAGGGCCGCCGTTTCGTCTTCACGTTGGCGCGCGGCCTTCGCTTGATTGCGCAGCTTGCCCGCCACCGTACTCAGCACGCCCCCGACAACCAACAGCCCCAAAAAGGTCAAAGCGTATTCGAGATCCGAAAAGTCGAAGGTAAACAGCGGCGGGACGTAGAAGAAGTTAAAGGCAAGCACGCTGCACGCCGCCGTCACAATCGACGGCCCCAAACCATACCGGAGCGCGACAAAGACAATGCTCACCAGATAGAACATGACCAGATTCGTGGGGTGTACGGACGAGCGTAGAGGCTGGCCCAGCATAGAAGCGGCCAGCACCAGCACCAGACTTTCAAGATATGGAATGAGCGTTTTCGCCGCAGCCCATCTCCCCTGCTTCATTTTGGGGCTTGCCTCTCGTAACTCGCCATCAAAAAAACATCAAGATTTCCAAAGCACCCTGGCGACCATTTTTATAATACTCACGGTTCGATGACCACACCGGCATCAGCTTCACTGTAGCAGGGTCAGGCGAGTGCGGCGTTCACAGGTTCTGTATCGCTCAGTTGACAGTCTTGTGAAACAGTGAAGAAGAACCTTCCCCTGAAGCGAGGCTCACGCCCGCGCCCCTAGCGTTGCGCTTTCACGATCATATATGGGCACATTGGGCATATATGGCAAAGGGAGAACGCTATGATCAGCGTCCGCAACATATCCAAATCCTACGGTGAGGTTCAAGCGCTAAAGAATGTTGATTTTGAAGTATCAGACGGCGAGATCGTGGGCCTGTTGGGACCCAATGGAGCGGGAAAATCCACGACGATCAAGATCCTGACCGGCTATTTCCACCCGGACAGCGGCAGCGTGGAGATCGACGGCCTGGATGTCGTCACCCAAACCAAAGAGGTGCAAGCCCGGATCGGGTACCTGCCGGAAAACACACCGCTGTACCCCAACCTGTCCGTCCAGTCCTACCTCAAACTGATGGCCGATATACGCGATCTGCCACAGGACGAACAGCCCGGCCTCATCTCAGAGGCGCTGATCGCGACCGGGTTGGTGGAACACCGGGCGAGGTTGATCGGCCACCTCAGTAAAGGCTTGCGCCAGCGTGTGGGACTCGCTCAGGCCATCCTGCACAAGCCCAAACTGCTCATCCTGGACGAGCCTACCATCGGCCTGGATCCGACACAGATCGTCGAAATCCGCAGCCTGATCAAACGACTGGCGCAGCACAGCACGATCCTCTTCTCGTCGCACATTTTGTCCGAAGTGGAAGCCGTGTGTGACCGCGTGGTGATCATCATGAACGGCGAGGTCAAGACCGACGCCCGGCTGGTCGATCTGGCCGCGACAACCAATGCCGTGCTGGTATTGCAGACGGACGCCGAGGGCGTATCCGAACGCCTGAAGGCGATGGGCCAGATCGAGGCGGTGGAAGCCTTCAAGACCCGGGATGGCTACCCGGCCTACCGCGTGCGCAGCGAGCGGGACATCACGCCGGTCATCTATGAGGTGGCGCGCCAGGAAAACTGGCACGTGCGAGAACTGCGCCAGGAGATTATGACGCTGGAAGCGATCTTCAACCGGTTGGCTACAGCAGCATAACGCAGGAGCAAGATCCCATGAAACAGATAGCCGCAATTGCACGTAAAGAGCTGGATGGTTATTTCAGCTCACTCATGGCGTTGATCTTTGTCGGGGTGTTTCTGGCGGTTACGCTGTTTACCTTCTTCTGGGTAGCGGACTTTTGGGCGCGCGAGCTGGCGGACGTTCGCCCGCTGTTTCGCTGGATGCCCCTGCTCATGATCTTTCTGGTGGCGGCGCTGACCATGCGCCAGTGGAGCGAGGAACAGCAAACCGGCACGCTTGAGATCTTGCTGACCATGCCGGTCCGGCTGGTGCAATTGGTGCTCGGCAAGTTCCTGGCCGTGCTGGGCCTGGTCGTCGTGGCCCTGGCCTTAACGATCTTCCTGCCGATCACGATCTCGACGTTAGGCGACATGGACCTGGGACCCGTGATCGGCGGTTACCTCGCCGCGATCCTCATGGCAGCCGCCTATGTGGCGATCGGGTTGTTCATCTCGTCGCGCACGGAGAACCAGATCGTCGCCCTGATCCTCACCGTGCTGGTTGCAGGGGCGCTGCACCTGATCGGCGAACCGGCCATCACGGACCTGTTCGACAGCAGCACCGGCGAGGTACTGCGCAACCTGAGCACAAGCGGGCGCTTCAAGAGCATCGAACGGGGCGTCCTTGACGTGCGGGATATGCTGTACTACGTGTCACTGACGGGGATATTCCTCGGCCTGAACATCCTTTCGTTGGTGATGCGGCGCTGGGGACAGGGCGAACAGATGCGCTCCCTGCGCTTCAACAATGGGCTGACCGCTGCGCTGAGCATCCTGAACATCATCGCCCTGAACGTCGTGCTGTTTCCGGTCAACGTAGGCCGTTTTGACCTGACGGAAGACCGCATCTACACGCTGTCGCCGGTGACACACCGGATCAGATCGGAAGAGCACACGTCTGAACTCCAGTCACGAGATTCCATCT
>CAZGLU010000028.1:0-7522 GCA_964526095.1 uncultured Anaerolineaceae bacterium
CGCGAGTTCGTCGTCGGTGCAGAACCCCATCACGCGCTCGACCCCCGCGCGGTTGTACCAGCTCCGGTCAAACAAGACCATCTCCCCGGCGGCGGGCAGGTGGGCTACGTAACGTTGAAAATACCACTGCGTCTTCTCACGCTCCGTGGGGACGCCCAGCGCCACCACGCGTGCGATGCGGGGGTTCAGCGGCTCGGTGATGCGCTTGATCACGCCGCCCTTCCCGGCGGCGTCCCGCCCCTCGAAGAGGATGACGACCTTCATCCCTGTGTACCGGATCCATTCCTGGAGCTTCACCAGTTCGATGTGGAGGCGGCGCAGTTCCGCTTCATAGAACTTCTTGGGCAGCCGTGCTGGCTTGTCGTTTTGCCCGTCCTTCGAGGGAGACTTAACCTCAGCTTTGGGTGCCTTGTTTTTGGGGGCCATCACCTGCTCCTCTGCCTGACTCACCGGCTGGTATCTGGGAGCGAACGATAGGCGTTCTGCCATGTTCATTGTCCCATTATTCCCACCTGGGATCAACGTGCCCACCCATGCCGTAGGGGCGGGTTTCTAAACCCGCCCTACACGAACACCGCGCCATGCTTTCTCCCCCTCTCCAGCCCCGACTGGAGAGGGGGCCGGGGGGTGAGGTCTACAGATGATACTTCAGCGGTGTGGACTCCGGCGCCTCGCGGTACTGGCTGGGTGAGACGCCCACGACCTTCTTGAAGATCCGCGAGAAGTAGTACGGGTCCTCGTAGCCCACCGCGAGGCTGATCTCGCGGATCGTCTGCCGTGTCACGGACAGCAGCATGCACGCGTGTTGCAGCTTCAGGTGGATGAAGTAGTCCACCGGTGAATAGCCTGTCTGCTCTTTGAACAGGCGCAGGAAGTGGGACTTGGAAAGCTGCGCGTGCCGCGCCATGTCGTCCAGCGTCAGCCGCCGGTGGAGGTTCTGGCGCAGGTACTCCAGCGTGTCGCGCGTGCTGTGGAACTGGCTGGTGCGTAGGGTGGGGGAGAATGCCTCATTGTTGAAGAAGATGCAGCCCAACAGGTGGTGCACCGTCTGCGCCGTGTAGATCATCTGTTGCAGCACGAAGCTGCCCAGGAAGCTCTCGTAACACTCACGGAACAGCCCGGTCACCGTCTCGACCGTCGCCGGTGCCACGGCCAGCGTGTGGACGTCCGGCGGGAGCAGGCACGCAAAGTAGTCCGAGCTGGCGCCCGTGAAATGCATCCAATGGATCGACCACGGATCGTCCTCCACCGCGCCGTACACGTGCGGCACCCGGCGCGGGATGATCAGCGCCTCGTTGGGTCGCACTGCGCCGCGCTGGCCGCCGATCTCGTACCAGCCCTCTCCCGCGACGCACAGGATCAGGATGTGCTCGTCGGCGCCCGTGCTGCGCTCGCAGTAGTGGTACCGCGCGTGCGGGTACCAGCCGATGTCGGTCGGGAGCAGTTGGTGCAGCAGCGGGTTCGTCTTCAGGCTGTCGAGGATGGGGCGGGGGATCACGTACCGGATCTGGCCCTTGAAGCCTTCCCGCAGTCGGATTGGTGATGACATTCTCTCCCTCTTGCCGCTAAGCCCGCATACATAAGTTGCCAAAACCATGAGATAGTCCATTATACCATCCTTTACTCTATTGTCTGAGGCGCGCCGCCTTTGTAGAGTACAGTTAGAGCAAAGGAGTGACTCATGCGTGCTAACCAACCTGACCGTGTCGCTGCCTGGGAGGAAACCGTCCGCATCCCGACCTACCGCATCGGGCAGCCGGACAAGAACCCGATGTTCCTGGAGAAGCGCGTCTACCAGGGCAGCAGCGGCGTCGTGTACCCGCATCCCATCACCGAGCGCATCTTTGACGAGAAAGAGGATCGCGACTACACCGCTGTCTTCTTGGAGAACCGTTACCTGAAGATCATGCTCCTCCCGGAGATCGGCGGCCGCGTGCAGATGGCCCTCGACAAGACCAACGGCTACCACTTCGTCTACTACAACCGCGTCATCAAGCCCGCCCTGGTCGGCCTGACCGGCCCCTGGATCTCCGGCGGCATCGAGTTCAACTGGCCGCAGCACCACCGTCCCAGCACCTTCGAGTCGGTCGAGTACCGCATCGAGGAAAACGCGGACGGGAGTTGGACCGTCTGGTTCAGCGAGATCGAGCGCATGTTCCGCACCAAGGGCATGGTCGGCTTCACGCTCTACCCGGACCGCGCCTATCTGGAGTTGAGCGTCCAGCTTTACAACCGCACCAGCCTGCCGCAGACCTTCCTGTGGTGGGCCAACCCCGCCGTGCACGTCAACGACGATTACCAGTCCGTTTTCCCGCCGGACGTCCACGCCGTGATGGACCACGGCAAGCGCGACGTGTCCGACTTCCCGATCGCCACCGGCACGTACTACAAGGTGAATTACGCGCCCGGCACGGACATCTCCCGCTACAAGAACATCCCCGTCCCGACCTCGTACATGGCCTACCACTCCGACTTTGACTTCCTCGGCTGCTACGATCACGGGGCGCAGGCGGGCATGATGCACGTCGCCAACCACCACGTTGTACCGGGCAAAAAGCAGTGGACCTGGGGCAACGGTGACTTTGGGCAGGCGTGGGATCGCCAGCTCACCGACGAGGACGGCCCTTATATCGAGTTGATGTGTGGCGCGTACACCGACAACCAGCCGGACTTCTCATGGCTGATGCCCGGCGAAACGAAACGCTTCACACAGGTCTTCATGCCCTACAAGCACATCGGCGCGGCCAAGAACGCCTCGCGGGACGCGGTCATCAACCTTGAGTTTGAGGCCGCCGCCGCGCGGATCGGCGTCTACGTCAGCGCGCCGCGCGAGGTGACGGTCCAGCTTCTCCACGATGGCGCGCCGCTCTACGAGCGTGCCGCCGCGCTCGACCCTGAGACGACGCTGATCGAGACCGTCCCGATCCCCGCCGGGGCGCGCCCGCAGGCGTTCACGCTGCGCGTGCTCGACGGCTCGCGCGAGTTGGTCGCCTATACGCCGCTGCCCGACGAAAAGCCTGAGATCCCCGCCCCGGCGACCGCCGCCCTGCCGCCCGCCGAGATCGACTCGAACGAGGCCCTGTATCTCAACGGCCTGCACCTGGAGCAGTACCGCCACGCCACCTACGAGCCGGAGCCGTACTACGTCGAGGCCCTTCGCCGCGACCCGCTCGACAGCCGCGCCAACAACGCCCTCGGGCGCCTGCTGCTGCGCCGGGGCAAGTTCGCGGAGGCGGAGCCGTACTTCCGCGCGGCGATCGCCAGCCTCACGCGCCGCAACCCGAACCCCTACGACGGCGAGCCGTACTATAACCTCGGCCTGTCCCTCAAGTTCCAGGGGCGCCGCGCCGAGGCGGTGGACGCCTTCTACAAGGCCGTGTGGAACGCGGCGTGGCGCAGCCCGGCCTACTTCGAGTTGGCCCGTCTCGCCTGCCGTGCGGGTGACCTGGACGATGCGCTGGACCTGCTGGACAACGCCCTGGACACGAACGTGTATTTTGCGCAGGCCCGCCACCTGAAGATCGCCGTGCTGCGCCACCAGGGCCGCACGGCGGAGGCGTTGGCGGAGGCCGAGGCCAGCCTGCGCCTCGACCCGCTGGACCCCGGCGCGTGGTACGAGCGTTTCCTGCTGGCCGGTGACCCCACCGTGCGGGCCGTGCTGCGCGGTTACGTCCACAACTATATCGAGCTGGCGCTGGACTACGCCCACGCGGGCCTGTTCGCGGACGCGGTCGCCCTGCTGGACGACGCCCCGCCTGCCGACCCGATGGTGCGTTACTATCAGGCGTGGTTCCAGGCCCAGGCGGGCGACGAGGCAGCGGCGGCCCGGTGCTTTGCGGCGGCGCGCGCTATGCCGCCCGACTACTGCTTCCCGAACCAGATCGAGGCCGTGCTCGCCCTGCAAGCCGCCATCGCCTTTGACCCGGACGACCCCCGCGCGCCGTACTACCTCGGCAACTTCTGGTATGCGCACCGCCAGTATGACGACGCCATCGCCGCGTGGGAGCGCGCCGCCGCGCTCGACCCCGACTTCCCGACCGTGCACCGCAACCTCGGCATGGCGGCCATGAACAAGCGCCACCAGCCCGACGCTGCCCTGGCGCTGTACGAGCGCGCCTTCGCCCTCGATCCCGCCGATGCGCGCGTCTTCTTCGAGTTGGACCAGCTCCACAAGAAGATGGGCGCCGCCCCTGCCGCGCGCCTCGCCCGCCTGGACGAGCACCCCGATCTGGTCGACCAGCGCGACGACCTCACGCTGGAGCGCGTCACGCTCCTCAACCTGCTGGGCCGCCCGGCGGATGCCCTGGCGATCCTTACCTCGCGCATCTTCCACCCCTGGGAGGGTGGCGAGGGCAAGGTCACCGGGCAGTACGTCGTGAGCCTGGTCCAGATCGCGCGCGAGCAGTTGGCCGCGGGGCAGGTCGAGGCCGCCATTGAGTCGCTTGAGCGCGCCCGCGTCTACCCGCACAACCTGGGCGAGGGCAAGCTCGCCGGGGCGCAGGAGAACCACATCTTCTACTACCTCGGCCTCGCGCACGAACGGTTGGGCCGCTCCGAGGAAGCGCATGAATCCTTCCGCCGCGCGGCGGTCGGCCTCTCCGAGCCAACGTCGCCGCTCTACTACAACGACCAGCCGCCGGACATGATCTTCTACCAGGGCCTCGCCCGCGAGAAGCTCGGCCAGCCTGACGAGGCGCGCGCCGTGTTCGAAAAGCTGCTCGCCTACGGACGCGATCACCTGGACGACGAGGTTCAGATGGATTACTTCGCCGTGTCGCTGCCGGACTTCCTGGTGTTTGACGAGGACCTCACCCGCCGCAACCGGATCCACTGCCACTACATGATGGCGCTGGGTCACCTCGGCCTGCGCGAGTTGGACGCGGCGGCGCGCGAGTTCGCGGCGGTCCTGGCCCTGGACCCCGCTCACGTCGGTGCGACGCTCCACCGCTCGCTGGCGGCGGAATTCGCCGGGGAGGGCGCGCCGTGACCCAACTCCTTGCGACGTCCTGGCACGACCAGCCCGCCTGGGCGCTCGAAAGCGACGCCCTGCGCGTGGTGACCGTGCCGGGCATGGGCGCCAAGCTCGTCTCGCTCGTCCACAAGCCCGCCGCCCACGAATGGCTGCTCGGCCCAGCGGACCGTCCCTTTCGCCCGGTCCCCTACGGCGCCTCGTTCGTGGACCAGGACATGAGCGGTTGGGACGAGATGTTCCCCACCATCGAGGCGTGTCCATACCCCGGCGAGGGGCCGTATGCGGGCGCCGCGCTGCCCGATCACGGCGAGGTCTGGGCGCTGCCCTGGGACGTGACGGACGCGGCGGACGGTCGCCTCACGCTGCGTGTGGAGGGGCGCGCGCTGCCCTACCGCCTCACGCGCACGCTGTCACTGCCCGACGCACGCACCCTCCGCCTGGACTACGCCGCGACCAACACCGGGGACGCGCCGCTGGCCGCGTTGTGGGCCGCGCACCCGCAGTTCGCCGTCACGCCCGCGACTGAGGTTCGCCTGCCCGACGCGGTCGCGGACGTGATCTCGGTCGGCGCGCTGCCCGCCTGGGCGCCGGTCGGCATGCGCCTAGCCTGGCCGGTCGCGTCTGACCCGGACGGCCAGCCCTTCCCCCTCGACCGCGTGACGTCGGCGGCGCTGCGCCGTTCGCGCAAGGTCTACCTGCTGCCGGAGCAGGGCGTCTCCTGGGCGGCGCTGGTCGAGCCGGGCGCGGGCCACTGGCTGCGCCTGGAATGGGATCCGGCGCAGGTGCCCTACCTCGGCATCTGGGCCGACGAGGGCCACTACAACCCCGCGCTCACGATCGCGCTGGAGCCGTCGACCGGCTTCTACGACAGCCTCGCACGCGCCTGGGAGGCGGGCCGTGTCCCCGTCCTGTCGCCGGGCGACACACTGACGTGGGGCCTCACCGTGCGCGTCGGCCTGGGCGACGCCCCCGCCTGATCCCGTGCCGCCTCTTAACGCCTGACCCATCCGGGCGGGGCTTACCCCCGCCCTTTACTTTCAACTCGGACACATGAACGAACCGGGCGGGTTTCAAAACCCGCCCCTACGATCCGCGCCTTTCCTCCCCCTCTCCAGCCCCGACTGGAGAGGGGGACCGAGGGGGTGAGGTCTCCTCGCTACCGCCCGGCGCTTCCGTTTTTCCCCTTCCCTCCGCTTGCGTGGGGGAAGGGGCCAGGGGATGGGGGGCATCCCCCTTCACATCCCCTCCTCCGCCACCACCACCTCGACCCCCGCCGCCTCCAGACACGCCGCCATGTCTCGTTCGGGCGCGCGGTCGGTCACGATCAGGTCCACGTCGCCCAGGTCCGCCACCTTGGCGAAGCGCGCCCGCCCGAACTTGCGGTGATCGGCCAGCACCATCACCCACTGCGCGTTCTGGATCATCACCTCCAGGATCTCCGCGTTCAGATGGCTCTCCGCCGTCAGTCCGGCCTCGGGCGAGATGCCGCTGACTCCCACCACCGCCACGTCGAAATAGTGGGACTTGATCGCGCGCTTGGCGACCGGCCCGGTGAGCGTGAAGAAATCGCCGTGCGCCGTGCCCCCCGTGCAGATCAGCGTGATGTGCGGTACCCCGGTCAGCTCGATGGCGATGTCGAGGCCGTTGGTCATCACGGCCAGTTCCGTGTGGTTGTGTTTCAACGCCCGCGCGCAGGCCAGCGTCGTCGCGCCCGCGCCCATCGCCACCTGCGAGTTGCTGTGCAGCAGCCGCGCCGCCCGCGCCCCGATCCGCGCCTTCGCCGCCTGGACCGCCGGGTTCTCCTGCCGCTGCATCGACTGGGCGTACTGGCGCACCTCCTCGCTGGCCGCCAGCTCGACCCCGCCGTGCGACCGCGTGATCAGGTTCCGCGCCTCAAGCTGCGCCAGGTCGCGCCGCACCGTCCAGCCGGAGACGTCCAGCAGTGCGGCCAGGTGCTTGATGCTCATGTAGTGCTCCTGCGCCAGGGCCTTCATGATGCGGTCCTGCCGCCGCAGGGAGTTGGAATTCTTCATGCGCTGCCTCAACTGTGCAAGCTCAACTGTGCAAAATGAGCAGAATGGTGATTGCGCTGCTCATTTTAGGCCCCTATAGTGAGATTACGCCAGTCACCTGCGGCACGGCGGGCCGCTAGAGAAGGATGACGCACGTATGAGCACTCGCGGTTCGCAGCGTTACATCGACCGGGCGCGGGCCATCCTCGACCAGATCTACGCCACGCAGCTTGAGCACATCGAGGCCGCTGCCGAGATCTGCGCCGAGACGATCGTCAACGACGGCCTGGTGTTCTGCTGGGGCGGGGGGCACAGCCGCATGTCCGTCGAGGAGATGTTCCCGCGCATCGGCTCGTTCCCCGGCTTCTTCCCGATGGTCGAGCTGGCGCTGACCTTCTACACCAACGTCGTCGGCCCGGACGGCCTGCCGCAGTCGTTTTTCATCGAGCGTGCGGAGGGCTACGCCGACGCCGTGCTGAGCACCTACGAGTTCGGCCCGCACGACAGCATGATCTGTTTTTCGAGCACGGGCATCAAC
>CAZGLU010000028.1:7532-14159 GCA_964526095.1 uncultured Anaerolineaceae bacterium
TCAACGGCGTGGTGATCGACATGGCCCTGCGCGCCAAGGAGCGCGGCATGCCCGTCATCGCCGTGACCTCCGTCGCCCACGCCGACGCGACGCCCTCGCGCCACAGTTCCGGCAAGAAGCTCAAGGACGTGGCGGACGTGGTGATCGACAACTGCACCCCGCCCGGCGACGCGGTCGTGGACGTCGAGGGCCTCAAGTATAAGGTCGGCCCCACCAGCACCGTCGCGGCGGCGACCATCGTCAACGCGCTCAAGGTGCGCACCGCCGAGTTGATGCTCGCCCGGGGCGTCGAGCCGGTCGTGCTGACCAGCCCGCACTTCGTCGAAAACCAGGCCGAATCCGACGCGCAGCTCAAGCGCGTCTACGACGAGTTCAAGCGCCGCAAGCGCATGATCTACGGCCGCGACTAGGGGCGATGATGGGCCTGCCGGGTACCTTTTTCCCCTCGCTTCTGCATCCCCTCCGTTGCCTGAACAGGCCGGAGGGGCGCTCGCTCCCCTTCCCTCCGCGTGCGTGGGGGAAGGGGCCGGGGGATGGGGGGCAACATGCCTGACCGCGTGATGGAGCCGCTGCTGCTGGGCATCGACGTCGGCACGAGCACCGTCAAGGCCGTGCTCGTCACGCCGCGCGGCGAGGTGCGCGCGGTGGCGCGGCACGCCTACGAGACGATGCACCTCCGGCCCGGCTGGGTCGAGCAGGACCCGCTCGACTGGTGGAACGGCGTCGTCGCCGCGACCCGCGATGTCATGGCGCAGGCCGGGGCGGACCCCGCGCAGGTCGCCGGGATTGGCGTCAGCGGGCAGGGCTGCGCGCTGACCCTGCTCGACGAGCACGACGCCATCGTGCGGCCCGCCATCACCGCGATGGACAGCCGCTCCGAGCCGCAGGCCCAGCAGATGCGCGACTGCTGCTCCGAGGACATCCTGACCCTGAGCGGCAAGCAGCCCGCGCCCTACAACTCCGACCCCACGCTGATGTGGCTGGCGCAGCACGAGCCGCACCACCTCGCCCGCACGCGCATCAACCTGACCACCACCGGCTACATCAATTACCGCCTGACGGGCCGCCCCGTCGAGAACATCTCCGACGCCAGCCTGCTTTTCGCCTTCGACCTGACGCGCGGCGCGTGGTCCGAGGACCTGATCGCGCAGTTCGGCCTGCCGCGCCACCTGTACCCCGAGGTCGCGGACTGTGCCGAGGTCATCGGCGGGCTGACAGAGGAGGCCGCGTCGGCGCTCGGCCTGCGTGCCGGGACGCCAGTGGTGGCGGGTGGTGAGGATACCTCGTCCGCCGGGCTGGCGATGGGCGTCGTGCAGCCGGGCCAGGCGTTCCTGTCGATGGGCACCGCCAGCACGCTCTACGTCCTGCAAGCGCAGCCCGTCTTTCACCCCCAGGCGATCGCGTTCCACCACGTCCTGCCGGGCCAGATCCTGCTCGGCGGCTCGATGGTCGCGGGCGGCGCGGCGCTCAAGTGGGCAGCGCAGGCCATCGCGCCCGACCTGGCGGACTACGACGCCCTCTCCGCGCTGGCGGCAGCCAGCCCGCCCGGCGCGGACGGCGTGATCTTCCTGCCCTATCTCAGCGGCGAGCTTCAGCCCATCAACGACGGACACGCCCGCGCCGTCTTCTTCGGCATGAGCCTGTCCACGCGCCGCGAGCATCTGGTCCGCGCCGTGATCGAGGGCACTGCCTACGCCATCGCGCACAACCTCGAGGTGGCGGCGGCGGTCGGCGCGCACGTGACGCAGATCCGCGCGGCGGGCGGGCCGATGCGCAGCACCATCTGGCGCCAGATCATCGCGGACGTCACCGGCTGCGAGGTGGCCGTGCTGGCGGATAACCCCGGCGCGCCGCTTGGGGATGCGCTGCTCGCCGGGGCGGGCGTCGGCCTGATCGACGACCTGCCGGAGTTGGCGAGCCGGGCAGCGGGCCGCGCGGCGGTCTATCGCCCCGACCCCGACGCCCACGCCCACTATCAGCAGTTGTTCGCCATCTACCGCGAGTTGTACCCGGCCCTCAAGCCGCATTACGACCAGCTTATGACCGTGAGTGATGCCTTCCGTGCGGTCGGTTGATCCCGCCGCGCGAGGCATCCGGACGCGAAGGAAAAAACCTGTGGAGATCTACAGCCGCACCATCGAGAAGCTTTGGGATGCCGACGTCGTTGTGGTCGGGTCCGGCAGCGCCGGGTGCAACGCCGCTATCGCCGCCGCGCGCAACGGTGCGAAGACCGTGCTGGTCGAGCGTTTCGGCTTTCTGGGCGGCACCAGCACCCAGGTGCTCGACACGTTCTACGGCTTCTACACGCCCGGCACGACCGCCTACAAGGTCGTCGGCGGCATCCCCGACGACGTCGTGTCGAGCCTGAAGGCGATGGACGCCGCCTTTGAGCGCCCCAACTCCTACGGCGCGGGCACCGGCGTCACCTACGACCCCTACCTGCTGCGCATCGTGTGGGAGCGGCTCGCGTTGCAGGCGGGCGTGCGGATCCTGTTCCACAGCTTCTGCACGGACGTGGTCAAGGAGGGCGACCGCATCAGCGGCGTGATCCTCGACGGTAAGCGCGGCTTCCTGCGGATCAACGCCAAAGTGGTGATCGACACCACCGGCGACGCCGACGTGTCTCACTTCGCGGGCGCGCCCTACGAGGTGGCGGGCGAGATCGACCCCGCCCAGACTCTCACGACCACCTTCCGCATGATGGGCGTGGACCTCGCCCGCGCCAAAGCCTTTGGCAAAAAGGCATTGTGGGAGAAGATGCAGGCGGTCGCGGAGGCGGGCCTTTACGACCTGCCGCGCCGCGAAGGAAGCTGGCACGTCACCACGCTCGACGGCGTGATCCACACCATCATGACGCGCGTCGCGGACGTGGACCCCACCGATCCCGTGCAGCTTACCGAGGCGGAGATCCAGGGCCGGGCGCAGGCGTTGGAGTACGCCCGCTTCCTGCGCGAGCAGGTGCCCGGCTTCGAGAACGCGCGCCTCACGTGGATGAGCGCGCCCATCGGCGTGCGCGAGACGCGCCGCATCTATGGCCGCTACCGCCTGACCCGCGAGGACTGCCTCAGCGCGCGCAAGTTCGAGGACGCGGTCGCCGCCTGTGGCGCCCCGATCGAGGATCACCACGCCAGCGCCGACACGAAATGGGAATACCTGCCCGACGGCATGACCTACGACGTGCCCTACCGCACGCTGCTCCCGCAGGACGTCGATGGCCTGCTGGTCGCCGGGCGCTGCTTCAGCGCCACGCACGACGCCCACGCCTCCTGCCGCTCGATGGCGCAGACGATGGCGATGGGGCAGGCCGCCGGGGTCGCCGCCGCGCTCGCCGTCGCGGGGGATGTCCTGCCGCACGAGATTCACGTCCCGGCGCTGCAAGAGAGGCTCCGCGATATGGGCGCCCTGTTCGGGGACATCCGCGCGGGCGATCCGCTCGTCCTGGGAGGGTAGGGCGATGGTCACCGTCGAAACCACGCTCGGGCCGCTACCCCCGGAATCGCTCGGCTGGGTCAACGCGCACGATCACGTCATCATGGAGGGCGGCTATACCACGCTCAAGACGTCCGACTTCAAGCTGGACAGCGTCGAGAAGGCGATCGAGGAGATCGGGCGCTGGCAGCAGGCGGGCGGCGGCGCGATCGTGGACGCCCAGCCGTTCGGCTGCGGGCGCAACGCCGCCAAGCTGATCGAGGTCAGCCGCGCCCTCAACCTCCCGATCATCGTGCCGACCGGCTTCCAGTCCCAGGGCTTCTACCTGCCCGATCACTGGCAGTACCGCTACGACGAGGACGAGATCGCGGACCTGCTGGCCGCCGAGTGCGTCGAGGGCGTGGACCTGAACGGCTACGACGGTCCGCTCGTCCGCCGCAGCCCCGTCAAGGCGGGCTTCGTCAAGGTCGCCGGGGAGTACCAGGTTGTGCCGCCGAACATGCGCAGGTTGATCCGCGCAGCGGGCCGGGTTCACCAACGCACGGGCGTCCCGATCCTGGTGCATACTGCCGAGGGCACGGCGGGCCACGAGCTGCTGGACCTGCTCGAAGCGGCGGGCGTGCCCCCGGCGAGCGTGATGCTCTGCCACATGGACCGCAACCCGGACCTCTACGTGCATCGTGCGTTGGCCGCGCGCGGCGCCTATCTCCAGTACGACACGCCCAGCCGCATCAAGTACCAGCCGGAGCACCTCGTCGTGAACCTCATGCGCGACATGTTCGACGCGGGCTACGGCGAGCGTATCCTGCTCGGCGGCGACATGGCGCGCCGCTCGTACTGGGTCGCCTACGGCGGCGGGCCGGGCTTCGACTACCTGCTGCGCAGTTTCACGCCGCGCCTGCGCGCCGAAGGGTTCACCGACGCCGAGTTGGAGCTGATCTGGCATCACAACCCCGTCCGCTGGCTGACCGCCGCCCTGCCGTCCTAGTGCCCTCCCGTCGGGAAAAAGAGGCGGCAGGCGACATAGCGGCTGTGACGCTCTTTGACGTTGAAATCCATACATGCGGCAGAACCGGGCGGGTTTCGAACCCGCCCCTACGTAAGACGCTCATGCTCCCCCTCTCCAGCCCCGACTGGAGAGGGGGTCGGGGGGTGAGGTCCATCTGAAGCCCACCCCAACCCGACTCGTTTTTCTCCCCCTCTCCAACTTGATTGGAGAGGGGGCCGGGGGGTGAGGTCCCCCTTGCCTTTAGCTTTTCAGCTTTTAGCCAACCGCTAATCGCTAACCGCTAACAGCTAACCGCTTTCGCTATTCCCTTTCCTCCCCCTCTCCAGCCCCGACTGGAGAGGGGGCCGGGGGGTGAGGTCAACAGAAAGGCCACCCGTATGTCGATCCCAGGACACACCCAACAGATCAAGAACTGCGGCATCATCGCCATCCTGCGCGGCGGCTTCAGCGTGGACGACGTGCTCGCCGTCGCGGATGCGCTCGTCTCGAACGGCGTGACCGTGCTGGAGATCACGCTCAACAGCCCGGCGGCCTACGCCGCGCTGCCCGCGCTGCAAGACCGTTTCGGCGGCGCGGCGCTGGTCGGCGCCGGGACGGTGCGCACCCCCGACGACTGGACCCGCGCCATCGACGCCGGGGCCGCCTTCACCGTCGCGCCGAACTTCGACCCCGCCGTGGCGCGGGTGGCCATTGAGCGCGGCGTGCTGCACATCCCCGGCGTGGCGACGCCCAGCGAGGCCGTGGCCGCGTCGAACGCGGGCTGTGTGCTGCAAAAGCTGTTCCCGGCGGACGCCCTCGGCGGCCCGGCCTACCTCAAGGCCATCCGCGCACCCCTGGACGATATTGACTTCGTTCCCGTGGGCGGCATCACCGTCGAGAACATGCCCGGCTACCTGCGTGCGGGCGCGGTCGCGGTGGGCATGGGGAGCAGCCTGATCCCATCGAAGGCGTGGTCGGCGGACGCGATCGCGGCGCTCAGCCGGGCCGCCCGCGCGGCCTTCACCGGCCATGCAGGATCATAAGATTGTCTATCCCACCAGCATTTTCTCTATTGTTGCACACGCGGCCCGATGGTAGCCTAAGGGATAATGAAACATGTCGATGACGAACGGCAGTAGAGACTTACGTGTGCGCCGCCTGATCGAGAAAATAATCCTGGTTACGGGCGCAGCCAGCGGCATTGGCCGCGCCTCCGCCCTGCGCTTTGCGGCTGAGGGCGCGACCGTTGTCGCGCTTGACATCAATCCCGATGGGCTGGCGGAAACCCGGCAGCTCATCGCGGATGCGGGCGGTGTCGCCCACGCCTACACCGTCGATCTCACGGACGCCGGGCAGGTCGAGGCGACGGTCCGGCAGGTCGTCGCGGATCACGGCGCGGTGCACGGCCTCATGAATGTAGCGGGCGGCAGTGGCCGCCGGTACGGGGATGGGCCGGTTGACCAATGCACCCTCGAAGGCTGGGACCTCACCCTGGACCTCAACCTCACCAGCATGTTCCTGATGTGTAAGTACACCATCCCCCATATGCCAGGCGGCAGCTCGATCGTCAACCTCGGCTCGGTGCTCGGCCTGACCGGCAACGCGGAGTTCGCCACGCACGCCTATGCCGCGGCCAAGGGTGCGGCGATCAGCATGTCGCGCGCGATGGCTGTATACTATGCGGCGCGTGGCATTCGCGTGAACGTGATCGCGCCCGGCCTGATCCGCACGGGCATGAGCGCGCGCGCCGAAAGCAACGAAACCATCATGGCGATGATGCGGCGTTTGCAGCCGCTCACCGGCACCATCGGCGAGGCTGAGGCCGTCGCGGACGTGGCGGCTTTCCTGATGAGCGACGACGCCCGCTTTGTTACCGGCGTGGTGTTGCCCGTCGATGGGGGTTGGACCGCCCAGTGATCGATACCTGTGCCGTATCGCCTAGCACGCGTAGGCCCGGCGTTCAGTTCGGGGAGGTGTGAATGAAGTGAGGATCGGATCGCGCACGTCCTGCTTAGTCACGTTATAGATTAGCATCATGAGAGGACTTCAGACGATGAGCAAGAAACTATTCTCAGTGTTACTGCTGCTGACGTTGGTCGCCTCCGCCGCAGTGGGTGGCACCGTCATGGCGCAGGATGACGAGGAATTGCTGTTCGTGGCGATCAACAAGAGCGCGGACCAGCAGTACTTCATCGACCTGCAGACGGCCT
>CAZGLU010000029.1:0-13955 GCA_964526095.1 uncultured Anaerolineaceae bacterium
AAGGCGACCGGCACTACCTCGTCATGGAGTACGTGGGCGGCGGGTCGCTGCGCAGCCTGCTCGACAAGCACGGCAAGCTGCCCGTCGAGCAGGTGCTCAACATCGCGCTGGACCTGGCCGACGCGCTGGCGCGTGCCCACCGCCTGAACATTATCCACCGCGACATCAAGCCCGATAACGTCCTGCTGACCGAGGACGGCCAGCCGCGCCTGACCGACTTCGGCGTGGCGCACCTGGGCGACCGCACCCGCCTGACGCAGACCGGCTCCGTGATCGGGACCTACGCCTACCTCAGCCCCGAAGCCTGCCACGGCCTGCCGCTGGACGAGCGGGCCGATATCTGGTCCTTCGGCGTGATGCTGTACGAGGCGCTGGCCGGGCAGCCGCCGTTCAAAGCCGACAGCACGGCGGCGATCCTGACCGCGATCCTCAACCGGCCCGCGCCGGACCTCCAGCGCCTGCGCCCGGAGGTCGCGCCCCCGCTGCTGAGCCTGATCAGCCGCATGTTGGAAAAGGACCGCGAACGGCGCATCAGCAGCATCCGGCTCGTGGGGGCCGAGCTAGAGGCGATGATCCGGGGCCTGGATACGCCGCTGCGCCATATGGTGATCGGCACGGACGATCCGGGCGCGCTGGGATCGTCCCGCTTCTCGACGCCGGTGGACGAGCAGTCGACCAGTGGGGCGGAGCCGAGCATCCCGGCCATGGAGGGCAGCACCCCGCCCTATTACGCCACGCCGCCGGGCTACCCCGGCTACCGGACGCCGGGGCGCATCACGCCGCCCGGTACGCCGCCAGGGACGCCGCCCTACACCCCGCCCGGCTACCCGCCGTACACGCCGCCGGATGCGCGCTGGTCCACGCCGCCGGAAGGCGCTGCCTTCGGGACAGGCGAAACAGCCGCCGTGTCGTCCCCGCCGTGGCGCTGGATCACGCTGATCATCGCTATCGTCGCCGCAACGGTCACGGTCATCTCGCTGGCCGCGATTATCTTCATCGGCGGGGACAACGGAACCCCAGCCGAGGAGCGAAACGGGCCGCTCGCAGCCGCCACCGAGTTCGAGCCGGAGCTGGTCGAGGCCGTTCAGCCGGGCGAGTACATGGTGCTGGTGAGCAAGCTGGAACAGTTGAGCGGCATCGAGCAGATCGCAGGCGTCCGCCCGCGCGACGTAAGCCGCTTCATCGTGGACGACCTGCAGCGCACGCTGCAGGTCGCGGTGCCGTTCTCACCGATCCGCGTGCGCAGCACGTCGCAGGTCATCACCAGCGAGGAACAGGCCCGCGCGGTGGCCGAGGCGAACGGCGCCGCTGTGATCATCTGGGGCAACTACACGCCGTCCCTGATCGAGGTGGAGGTGCAGGTCGGGTCGTTATCCGGCTTCGCGCACAATGCCTTCGCGCGTGAAACGCTGGAGTCCACCGCGAACGTACGGGTGCATCTCCAAAACGAGCGCGAGGAGTCCATCGCGCCGTACGTGCTGGGCGTGCTCGGTCTGCTGCAAACGGCGGATGGCAACGGCTACGAGACGATGCGCACGCTGGCCGTACTCGACGCGATCGGGGGCATCGAGGCGGCGGAGGCCGAGGAGAACGCCATCGCCTCCCACGCGCACCGCGCCTTCCAGTCCATGCTGGACGACCCGGCACAGGCCATCGAGCACCTCGACGCCGCCCTGGCGCTGGCCCCCGGCAACGCGCTGCTGTACGTGGAGCGCGGCAACGCCAACCAACGCCTGATGAAGCTGGGCGACGCCCGGCGGGACCTCGAAACGGCGGAGCAGATCGGCCCGGCGAACTGGACCATGCCTGCGCTGATGCGGGCGACCTTCACCGACAACCTGAACCAGGTGCTGAGCCTGTTCGAGAAGATCATCGCGCAGCGGCCGGACGACTGGTTCCCGCTGTTCTTCCGGGGCGCGATCTACTACCAGAGCGGCGCCTATGACGTCGCGCGGCGGGACATCGAACAGGCCATCGCGCTCCAGCCGACCGCGAACTTCCCGTACGTCTACGGGGCGCTGCTGGCCCTGCACCAGGGACGCATACAGGACGCCTCGCTCATGGTGCGCACCATCCTGGAGCAGTTCCCTGACCCGGCGCACATGAACCGGCTGATCGGCGCCATGTTCGGCGAGGACACGCTCGCCAGCTTCGGCTACACGCTCTCCGGCTTCGGGAACATGGTACTGGGCCGCTACGATCAGGTGCTGGCCGCCGCCGCTGGCGGGCTGGAGCAGAACTACCGTGACCCGGACATGCACATGATGCAGGGCTTCGCCCAGTGCGCGCTGGGCGAGTACCAGGACGCGGAATTATCCTACACCCGCGCCATCGGCCTGGACCCGGACTTCACGATCCTGTACCTGCTGCGTGCGGAGGTTCGCCGCAAGCAGCGCAACTTCGACGGGGCGGCGGAGGACCTGAAGACCGTCAACGACAGCCCGCACGGGGCGGAATTCCGGCTGCTCACCGAGGCGATCCGCCAGGGCACCGCCGGTTGTGGGAACTTCTTCCGCCTCGACAACCCCGTGCTGCAACCGAGCGCCACCGCCACAAGCGACGGGTAGCGGGCGCCCATACCAGGAGGCAGACACCATGCACGACGACGCCAGCCTGACGTTCGAGCAGGCTTTCGAGGAACTGGAAACGATCGTGAGCAAGCTCGAAGCGGGCGAGCTGACGCTCGAGGAATCGGTGGCGCTGTACGAGCGCGGGCAAGCGCTGGCCCGGCTGTGCTCCGACCTGCTCGACAACGCCGAACTGCGCGTCCAGCAGATCGGCGACGATGGCACGCTCAGCCCGTTCGAGCCGTCGCTATAGGACCGCCTTCGCCAGCGCCTCCAGCCCATCCAGGTCGTCCAACTGACGCCAGCGCAGCATGATCTTCTCCAGCCCGGCATCCTCCCACGCCGCCAACTGGTCGCGGATCTGGTCCGGCGTGCCGAATACACGCTTCTTCGGGTCCAGCTCGGACGATTCGAACGGGCCCAGCCGCGAGCGAAGCTCGGCGTCCGTGCGGCCCAGCAGCACGCTGGTCATCATCGAGCGGCGGACGCTGCGCGGGTCGCGGCCCTGCTCGCGCAGCAGGTCGTCCAGGTACGGGTGTAGCTCGCGGAACTCGTCCAGGTTCGTGCTGACGGCGTTCCACTCGTCAGCGTAACGCGCGACGAGCGGCAGGGTGCGCTTCCGCCCCGTGCCGCCGATCAGGATCGGCGGGCCGCCCGGACGTGCCGGACGCGGCAGGATCACCGCCTCGCGCAACTGGTAGTATTTCCCCTCATGCGTGACCGGCCCCTCGGCGTGCAGCAGCCGCGAGATGACCGCCACGGCCTCCTCGAAGCGGTCGAAGCGCGACTTGGGGTCGAGCAGGTCAAAGCCGAACATCTCGTGCTCGCGGACCATCCAGCCTGCGCCCAGGCCGAGCACCAGCCGCCCGCCGGAGAGGTCGTCCACCGCCGTCGCCATGCGGACGGTGTGCGCCGGATGGCGGAACGATACGGGCGACACCAGCGGCCCGAACTCGATGCGCGAGGTGTGGTCCGCCAGCCACGTGAGCGACACCCACAGGTCGAGTGAGTCCTCGTTGATCGGGTCGGGGTTGGTGAAGTGGTCGGAGCGGTACAGGCCGTGAAAGCCGAAGTCCTCCACCGCCCGCACGAGTCGCTGCCAGCGCGCCCAGTTGATGCCCTCCTGCCCCTCGAGCATGATCGCGATCTGCATGGTGTGTGCCTCCTTGTCGTGTGTCGCGGTTCATCCATACCGGCCCATTGGAAGGGCCCAGGTACGTTTTAACACGTTCTGAGCTACCCCCGCACGCGCCGCAGCACGAGGCGCGGGATCAACTCCGCCTCGTCTACGCCGAGCAGCAGCGCCGTGCCGCCGAACACGCCCGCGCCAAGCGCGGCCCCGCCGAGCGCCTGGAACAGGGCGGTCAGGTCGGGCAGCGCGCGCAGGAACCCGGCGACGGCTGCTGCCATCACCAGCGCCGCGAACAGGGTGCGGGCCGCGCTGCCGAGCACGCGCCGCTCGTCCAGCCCGCCGACGCGCCCCCGCAGCAGCAGCCACAGCGTCGCGCTCTCAACCGCCGTCGAGATCGACATCGCCAGGGCCAGCCCGCCGAACGGCCCCCGCGCGAAGTTCGTGCTGTCCGGGTAGCCGAAGACGCGGATCAGGACCAGGCTCAGCGCGATGTTGAGGACCATCGCCGCCGTGCCGACCTTGACCGGCGTCCAGGTGTCGTGCAGCGCGTAGAAGGCGCGCACGAGGATCTCCAGCACGGCATGGCCCGCCAGCCCGATGCTGAACAGGGCCAGCGCCCAGGCGGTGCCCGCCGAGTCCGTGGCGGTCCATTCGCCGCGCTCGAACAGCAGCGTCACCACCGGGCGGCTGAGGGCCGCCAGCCCGATCCCCGCCGGGATCGAGAGGAACAGCACGCTGCTGAGCGCCCCGGCCAGGGTGCGGCGGAAGTCCGCTACGTCATGCCGCGCGCTGAGGGTGGAGAGCGTCGGGAACAACGCCGTGCCGACGCTCTGGCCGAGCACGCCGAGCACGGTGAACATCAGGGTAAAGGCGAAGTTCAGCGCGGTGACGCTCCCGGCGAGCATCCCCGAAGCGAGGGCCGTGTTCACCCAGAAATTGACCTGCACCACGCCCAGGCCAAGCACGCGCGGCCCCATCAGCGTCAGGACCTCGCGCACGCCGGGCAGCCGCACGTCGAACTGCGGGCGGTAGCGGAACCGGATGCGCGCCAGCATCGGGACCTGGATCGCCAGGTGCAGCACGGAGCCGAGCACCGCGCCCCACGCCAGCCCGTGCACGCCCCACGGCCCCGCGAGGATCAGCGCGCCGACGATCAGCCCGATGTTGTACATGCTCGGCGCGAAGGCGGGCGCAAGGAAATGCTGGTGCGCGTTGAGGATGCCCATCGCCAGCCCGCTCACGCCGAAGACCACGACCGTGACGAGCATGATCCGCATCAACTCGGCGGCGAGCGCCTGGGTCGCGGGATCCGCGCCGCGCATGAGGGCGTATTCCATGATCGGCCCGGCGAAAACGCCCGCTAGCAGCGCCAGCACTCCCGCGACCGTGCATACGAGCGTGATCACGGCGTTCGCCAGCCGCGCGGCCCCGTCGCGATCGTCCTCCGCCAGGAAGCACGTGAATACCGGGATGAACGCCGAGCCGAGCGCGCCGCCCGCCACCAGCGCGAACAGCGTCTCCGGGACGCGCTGCGCGGCGACGAAGGCATCGATGCGCGGCCCCGCCCCGAACACCGCCGAGATCGCGGCGTTACGCACCAGGCCGAGCACGCCGCTGGCGACGTAGGCGAGCATGAGCAGCCCTGCCGCGCGGGCGATCTGGCGGCCCGACAGGGCGCGGGCAGCGGATTGGGGTTCGGTCATCGGACCTTCACTTGTTGCAAAGCGGGTCAACACCACCCGGCAAGTATAGCAGGTGGGCAGAGAATGGGGCGAGGCCGACTCCCTGCACCTGAGAACAATTGCTCACTATTTGCGAACTCAGTAGAAAACTTCCCCCTCTCCAATCAAGTTGGAGAGGGGGACTGAGGGGGTGAGGTCCGCCTACTCCGCCCCCACCTGCCCGGACGCAATTGCCGCCGTCGTCGCGGCGACCAGCTCCGCCGTCATCTCGACCTTCTCCGGCACGACGCTCGCATACACGTCGCCGGGCGTGTGCATCACGTCGCCCGTCGGGGTCTCCTGCCCCCACCACGGATCGTCCGCATCCTGCCACTGCCACGCCTCGAAGTACGCGATCGGCACGCCCGCCAGCACAAAGGCGTAATGGTCGCTCCAGTCGCCCGTGTAGCCGCCCCACGTGTCGTCGGGCGACGTGGCGAACGGCAGGCCCAGCTCCGCGGCGAGGTCGAGCGCCGTGTCACGCACCCACGTCTCCCCGCCCTCGATGGTCGGCATGCCGTCGTCCTCCGGCCACGTGACCACCGCACCCGCGTACACGTTCAGCGTCGTCCCGACGCCCACCGAGTCGATGTTCAGCATGGCGATCACGTCGCCCACATCGTCGCCCAGTCCGGAGACGAACGTCTCCGCCCCGCTCGGACTGCCGCCCTCCTCCGCGCCGAACGCGACGAAGACCAGCGTATACGTGAGGTCCACGTCCCGCAGCGCCTCGGCGGCGGCCAGCAGCGCCGCGACGCCGGAGGCATTGTCGCCCGCCCCGGTCCCATCGGTGACGGAATCCATGTGCGCGCCGACCACGACGATCCCCTCGCCGCCGGGCCGCGTTGCGACCACGTTGCGCGAGGTCGCGGTGCCGTCTGGCGCGGCGATCTCGAACTCCTGAAGCTCGACCGCATAACCCCAGTCCTCGAGCGCCGCCGCGATGTAATCCGCTGCGCGCGCCTCGGCCTCGCTGCCCATTGGCCGCGCGCCGATCGCCACGGACAGCGCCCGCACGTGGGCCATCACGTCCTCGGTTTCGATCTCGGCCATGAAGTCCGGCAGCCCCTGTGCATCGACGACCTGCGGCATCACCAGCGCGGCCACGAGCAGCACCCCAAGCAGAACCCGTCCACGACGCATGGTTCCATCTCCTTATCACAATTAAGCCTGATCGCTTGCATCCAGTATAAGGCCGGAGCCGGTGGCGGGGTTCAGGCGAAAGCGCCAACCCCCGGGGTGGTGGATCAAAACAGGAGCCGAATGGCTCCTGTGGATGTACCGGAGAAAGGGGGCTGCTAGCCCGGGAGGAATGGGCTGGTCGCGATCTGGATGGCTGTGGCGGCGACGATCTCGGCTGCCGTCTCGACCTGCGCCGGTTTGACCGCCTCGACCACATCCTGCGTCGTCTTCATGATGTCGCCGTGCGCGGTCTCCTGCCCCCACCACGGATCGCCCACATCCCACTGCCAAGCCTCGAAGTAGGCGATGGGCACGCCCGCCAGCACGAAGGCGTAATGGTCGCTCCAGTCGCCGGTGAAACCCTTCCACGTCGCGTCGGGGGAGGTCCGCAGCGGCGTGCCGGTCGCGCTTGCCAGGTCGAGCGCCAGGTCGCGCACCCAGGTCGGGCCGGGGTGAATGATCGGCGTCGGGTCGACCGGCGTCGGCCACGTGATCTCCGCACCGGCGTAGACGTTCAGCGCGTCACCCACGCCCACCGAGTCGATGTTCAGCATGGCGATCACGTTATGGATGCGGTCGCCCAGGCTTTGAATGTAGACGTCAGCGCCGCTCGGCGCGCCGTTTTCCTCGGCGCCGAACGCCACGAAGACGACGGTGTGCGCCACCTGCACCTCGCGCAGCGCCTGCGCCACGCCGATCATCGCCGCCACGCCGGAGGCGTTATCGCCCGCACCGACGCCCGTCACCGGGGAGTCCATGTGCGCGCCGATGACGAGGATCTGCTCGTCGCCGGGCAGCGTCGCGATCACGTTGCGCGACGTGACAGGGCCGGAGGCTGGCATACCCTCACGCTGGGGCGGGGTGGTCTGGAATTCCTGGACCTCGACGGCGTAACCCATCCCGGCGAAGCGACCGGCGATGTATTCCGCCGCCAGACGCTCACCCTCGCTGCCCATCGGACGCGCGCCGATGTGCCCGGCGAGGCTCTGGACGTGCAGCATCAGATCATCAGCGTTGATCACGCGGGAGAAGTCACGCGGGCCGGAGGCGAAGCTGAACGCTACCGGGGCCAGGAGGCACACCAGGAGCAAGGCTGAGACGATGAGGCGGCGATGAACCATTTACAGCTCCTCAAAATTTTCTCCATGAATGGAGAGTTAAGGGAAAATATACCTCGCCGTGTAAATCACGCAATATGACCCCAGTACCGGCACCGCGTTCATCGCCTCGGACGGTGCGAGCGGATCACCTGAGGATGCTGGACAGGTTGGGTCGGGCGTCGGTCAAGCCCGGAGCGATTGGCCGTGCGGCGTACGGTACCAGAAGCATGTAGACCAGGCAACATGGCAACCTCCCGCCAGATGCGGAGCGCGCAGCCCACCACGGCCACGCCCCATCCGATGTCAGTGCCCCACCCGGAGCATTAAGGGACTATACCAGACTAACCGGGGCAAAGCGGCTGTCTTCAACCAGCGTGCGCCGCAGCCCCTCCTCCAGAAACACCTGAGGCGTGTAGCCCAGCAGGGACCGGGCCAGCGTCAGATCGGCACGCATACGCGAAACGCCCACACCCTGCGACCCCACATACAGCAGGTGCGGCTCGTGGCCCGTCACGCGCCCGATCGTCTCGGCCAACTCGTTAATACTTGTCTCGGTGCCGCTGCCCACGTTGATCACGCGACGGTCGACGTCCGGGGCGGTCGCCGCCCGGACGAGCGCCTCGACCACGTCATCGACATAGACGAAATCACGCGTTTGCTGGCCGTCACCGTGGATCACCAGCGAACCCTTGCGCAGCACCTGGCGGATAAACTGCGGGACGACCGGCGGATGCGCGACCGGGAGCTGCTGCCCCGGACCATAAGCATTGAAGATGCGCAGGCTGACCGTCTCGACGTTCCACAGGCGCCCGATGGTGTGAATGTAGTGCTCGGACGCCAGCTTGCTAACCGCATACGGGGAGAGCGGGTTCGGCGGCAGCGCCTCGTGCAGCGGCTGTTCGGACTGATCGCCGTACACCGCACCCGATGATGCGAACACCAGCCGCTTCACGCCGACGTCCCGCATGGCCTCCAGCACGCTCACCGTGCCGCCGACGTTCACGCTGTTGTACTCGCGGGGGTAGCGCACGCTTTCGGGCACACTGACCCGCGCGGCGAGATGGTAGACGCAGTCCACGCCCTGCACCAGCGTCCAGAGGCGCGGCAGGTCGTTGATATCCCCGCGCGCGAAGGTGACATCCTCCGGCAGCCGCGTCGGGTCACCCGCGCTGAGGTCGTCGAAGACCCGCACATCGTGCCCCAGTGCAACGAGGCGTCGCGCGAGCGCACTGCCCAGGTACCCTGCCCCTCCGGTGACGAGAAATTGCATCGACTGTGCTGCACCTTCCGCGCACTGCGCGGCAATGAATCACTATCGCCCCTTGTTACACTAACACAGCGCCCTGAGGCGGCATACAGTACCTTTGGCCCATGTTCGCCGGGCTTACAGAAGCGCCCAGGCCGGGTTACAATGGGGCCAGACGCGACCGCCGCCGAGGGACATGCCTATGCCGACCGACCCATCCAGCGCCCCGGATACCCCGCCCACCCCACGCCCCTACGCCCGGCGCACGGCCTGGCTCGTGCTCGGCCTGGGGCTGCTGATCGGCGGCGCCTGGCTGCTCGGCACGCCGCCCGGCATCCTCGGCAAGGCAGACGCCATCGGCTACGCGATCTGCCACCGCATCCCGACGCGCAGCTTCCACGTCCACGACCGCGCGCTGCCGCTGTGTGCGCGCTGCACCGGGATCTACCTCGGCGTGATGCTGGGCGCGCTCGTCTACGCCTTCAGCGGGCGCCTGCGGGCCAGCCGCCTGCCGCCGCTGCGCGTGCTGGCCGTGCTGGGGCTGTTCGGCGCCGCGATCGCGCTCGACGGGATCAACAGCTACCTGTCGCTGTTCGATTTCTACCGCCCCCCCTACGCGCCAACCAACACGCTGCGCCAGATCACGGGCCTGTACGCCGGGCTGACGATGATCACGGTCGTGGTGCCGGTCTTCAATATGTCGGCGTGGCGGGACGCGATCCCCTACGCGACGCTGCGGACCCTGCGCGAGCTGGCCGCGCTGTGCGCGCTCGGCGCCGGGGTGATCGTCGCCACGCTGGCCGACGTCGCGGCGCTGCGCGTAGCGGCGGGGCTGGTGAGCGTGGCCGGTGTGGTGCTGATGTTCACCCTGATCGGCGGCGTGCTATTCCTGACCGCCACGCGCCGCGACGGGAGCCTGACGGCCTGGCGCGAGCTGCGGCTGCCTGGCGCCGCCGGGCTGGTTTTCGCCATCACGCTGATCGCGATCATCAACGCAGCCCGGTACGCGCTGACCGGGACCTGGGACGGTTTCACCTTCCTCCAGTGAGCCGCCAGGATCAGGTTTTGGTTGAGGGTGGGACGTGCCCTTAACCGGGGAGGATAGCGTCAAAGGGGGGCTGCCGGCCCTCGACGCGGGCCAACAGTTCGTCCACGGCGCGGCGCACCTGGGCGCGCTCGGCGTCGGTCAGGGGCAGCGCCGCGAACTCGTCCTCGTCGAGCAGGGTCACCGTGCCGTCCGGCGCCACGTAGAGGTCCAGCGCCAGGTCGTCCGCCTCGATCTCGTCGTCGCGGAAGCGCGCGGGACGGCTCAGGTTGCAGTACCACCCGGTCAGCCGGTCGTCGGCAACATCATGCATCTCGAAGATACTGTACCAGCGATCGCTGAAGAACTGCTCCACGAAGCGGTCGCCCTGCCGGAAGACGTGATACCCGGCATCCAGGTCGGGCCGGTTGAAGCGGGCCTCCAGCAGAACCCAGGTCGGGCCGCGCCCCAACAGTCTGCCCTCGTAGCGCCACACTTCGCGCCCGGCGTAGTCCGTCTTGATCACGGTGATCGTGTCAGTCATGCGGGCCACTTTCGACCGCGTTCGATAGCTCCGTCATCTCCTGCACCTGGCTGCAGCCATCCAGGATGTTCAGCGAAACCAGGAAACGGCTGCCCTCGCCGGGGATGCCCTCCAGGGCGATGGTGCCACCATGCAGCTCCACGATCTCCTTGGCGATGGCGAGGCCGAGGCTGACGCTGTCGTTGCCCCCCTCCGACGGGCGGAAGAACGGCTCGAACACCCGCGTCACGTCGCCCTCGCTGACCCCATAGCCCCCCTGCACCGCCAGCTCCACACACCCCGCCTCCTTCCGGCGCGCGCTGATGGTCACGGTCCCGCCCGGCGCGCTGTCCTCGATCGCCACCGCGACGAGGTTCGACAGGGCCTGGGTGAGCCGCCGCCGGTCCACGCAAACGGACCAGTCCTCGCCCGGCAGCACGGTGACGATCGGGATCCCGTTCTGTTCCGAGCGCGACCACTGTGCGGCGACCACCTCGCGCAGCACGTCCCGCACCAGAACCCGCTCGCGTTCCAGGGGCAACGTACGGCGGCCCAGGCGGATGACGTCGAGCAGATCCTCCACAAGCGAGGCCATGTGATCCACGACCGCCTCCAACACCGAGAGGTGTTCCTCGATCCGCTCCGGCTGGCGGCGCAGCAGGTACAGCCGCATCTTCAGGTTGGAGATCGGCGTGCGCAGT
This sequence comes from uncultured Anaerolineaceae bacterium, assembly GCA_964526095.1. Classification (GTDB taxonomy): domain Bacteria; phylum Chloroflexota; class Anaerolineae; order Aggregatilineales; family Aggregatilineaceae; genus Aggregatilinea. The sequence goes on from CAZGLU010000029.1 coordinate 11,197, forward strand.
TCATGTGAGGCGTGCGTCATGAAGCGGTCCTTCTGCGCCTGGAGCGCCTTCTCGCCGCTGATGTCGCGCACGATGGTCACGCGGCCCGACAGGCTGTCGAAGGGGCTGAGCACTTGCGACGTCGTCACCGCCGCATCGAACGTGCTGCCATCCTTACGGCGCAGACGCAGCTCGCCGCGCCAGGGCCGATGCTGGGCGAAGGCGTCCTCGATCCGGTCGCGCAGCGAAACGTCCTGCTCGTCATCGTCCGCCGCCAGCTTGAAAAGCGTCAACTGCTGGTCGATAACCTCCTGGTCCTCATAACCCAGCAGGTCGGCAAAGGCACGGTTCACATACTGGACGCGCCCATCCTCGATATAGATGACGCCCTCACCCATCGCGTCGATCATCACGCGGAGCTTCGCACGCTCGCGCTCCAACTCGGCCAGCCGCTCGATGGCCTGCTGCTCGCGCTCGATGGCGTAATCGCGCATGGCGTCGTAGACGCGCGCGTTCTGGATCGCCGTAGCCATCTGGTCCGCCACGGTCCCCAGCCGCCACGCATCCTCGTCCCCCACCCCGGACGCCTGCCGGGCATCCACGCCGAGGATGCCGATCACCTGGCCGCGCGTGCGGAGCGGCGCCAGAACCTGCACGCCGACCCACGCCAGCGCGGGATGGGCGCCCCAGATCCCGGCTACATCCGCATCCAGCACGTGGATCACGGGCTGCTGGTCCGTCACGACCTGCTTGAGCAGGGGCGCCCCGCCGATCGGCTGGCGCAGCGACAGGATGGCCCTTTCCGCATCAGCGCCATAGCCCCGGCACCGCACCACGCGGGCCACGCCATCCTCGATCAGCATGACGTAGGCGGCGTCATGCGTGACGATGCGCCCCAGGTTCGCCAGGATGGTGTCGAGCATGTCCCCGACGTCGAGCAGCTCATTCGCCGCGCGGGCCATGTCGTGCAGCGTCTCGACCAGGATCCGCTGCCGGCGCTCGGCGGCCTCAGCCTCCTTGCGCGCGGTGATGTCCTCCTTGACCGCGAGGAAATGCGTGATGCGCCCGGCGGCGTCCTTGATCGGGGAGATGGAGGCCAGTTCCCAGTAAAGCTCGCCGTTCTTCTTGACGTTGTGGAACTCCCCGCGCCACTCACCCCCGGCGGTGATCGTTCGCCACAGGTTCGCGTATTCGGAATCCGGCGTTTCGCCCGACTTGAGGATGTTCGGGTTGCGCCCGCGCACCTCGTCCAGCGTATAGCCGGTGAGCGCCGTGAACTTGGGGTTCACGTATTCGATGCGCCCGGACAGGTCGGTGATCACCACGGAACTGGGGCTTTGCTCGACGGCGCGGGAGAGCTTGCGCAGCGTTTCTTCGGCGGACCGGCGACGGTAGAAGGTCAGCTCAAAATACAGGGTCAGCAGGGCGAAGACGATCAAACCCGCCAGCAGGTCGATCCGTGCGGCGGGTAACTTATGCTGGTCTCCGGCAAACTGGCTGACGAGTAGATGGAGGGCCGTGGTGACGACCCACAACAGCGCGCCCAGCCCCACACCCCGCAGCACCACCCGGCGCCAGCCACCGCGGGGCCATCTCTGGAACAACACTGCCATATAGGTCCTCAACTTCGCTGTGCTGCGCGGCGGCTTGGCCGGGGACCCCTCTACCACCGCACAGGGGCAATACAGACGCCATCAGGAAATCCCGGCTCCGGCGTAGCCTTAATTATAACGAATAACAGAGTAAAAATGTGATTAAAACTTGGATAACCCGCCTACTATCGGGGATGGCGGCAGCGGGCCGGCATGGCGGCATCGGGAGCCTTCACGTCCGGAGGTGGACGACGGCCCCGAGGGATTGGAGCTCCGCGCTGCGCGGCGTGGGGTACGGCTGCACGCGCAGATCAAAGTACATGCCGTCCACCACGGCCAACGCGCGCCCGTCCGGCTGCAACACATGGAGGCTGATGCGCAGGCGCCCCGGCTCGGACGGCGTCACCTTAAAGCGCACCGGGCCAGCAGCGGCGTCGGCGGGCACGTCGAGCGGCTGCTCCGCCGGGCTGACCTCAGCGCCCGGCGCGCTCACACGCAGGACGACGTCGCGCGGGGCCGGATGCGTGGTGTCCCCGCCGCGCGGCGCGTTGAAACCGGCCATCAGGATCGCCCCCGTACCGGCCACCAACTCCTCCGCCACCAGGACGGTCAACGTCCGCGCGACCGAGGGTGAGTCCGGCGGCGTCGCGGCTGGCGGCTCACCCGGCGGATCGTCCGCGACGGGCGCGGCAGGGGCCACGTCCATGCCCCACGCCGCCAGCGCCTCGCGGCCGCGCTCCGTCAGCGCGTAGCGGCCAGGGACCGGCATGTTCACCAGGCGCAGCGTCACGAGGCGGCGGATCGCCCTGCCGAATGCGCGCTCGCTCTGCCCGGTCGCGCGCATCAAGGCGTGCGCATCCTGGTCGCCGTCGTGGGCCAGCAGCGCGCGCAGGAGGTCCGTAGCCTGTTCGGGAAGGGCAGCGGGATCGGCGGGATACACAATCACATTCCTTACAGATGCGGCACAGATACGACCAGATGCGACAAATGTGGTGAAGACGCTCGCAGGTGATGGTCGGCGCCGGGCGCCCCACCATCATCTCAACGATACGGTGACCTCCGGCGCGCTTCAAGGGTACACAGGTACCGCACCCCACAAAAACAACGGACCGGCCCCTGCGAGCCGTTCCGCCACCTACACCACTCAGGAGGTTACTTGACGCTACTTGACGCGCACGCCGCCGCTCA
>CAZGLU010000030.1:0-7273 GCA_964526095.1 uncultured Anaerolineaceae bacterium
TCACTTCATACGCACCATCTCCTGTCGTTACCCTAGAGCGTGTCATGAACGCCCCCTTCCCTACAGGCGCGGAGGGACAGGGGACAAAGCAGACCTCACCCCCTCGGTCCCCCTCTCCAATCAAGTTGGAGAGGGGGAGGACAGGCGGGCTGCCCGCTCGTGAGCAAAGGGAACCACACGTCGTCCCTGGGAACCGGGGGAAATGAGGGTGAATGGAAAAAGCACCGGGCACGTTCATAACAACCTCTAACCCTTGATGCCCGTGGTTGCGATACCCTGGACGAAATATTTCTGGAGCAGGAAGAACAGGATGAAGGCGGGGATCACGGAGAGCGTAGACATGGCGAGCGCCCCGCCCCAATTGGACACCGCGCCCGCATCCCCTACAAACGTGCGCAGCGCCCGGGAGACGGTGAACGTGTCCGGCCGGGTGAGGTACAGCAGGTGGTTGAAGAAATCGTCCCACGTCCACAGGAACGTGAAAAGGGCCGTCGTCACCATGGCAGGGGTCGCAAGCGGCACGATGATGCGCAGGAAAACGCCGACCTTGCCGCAGCCGTCGATGATCGCCGCCTCCTCGATCTCCTTCGGGAGGCTGCGGATGAACTGAACGAGCAGGAACACGAAAAACGCATCGGTAGCGAGGAACTTGGGCACAAGGATCGGGAGGTACGAACCGACCCAGCCGAAGGTGTTGAACAGGATGTAACGCGGCACAAGCGTGACGTGCGTGGGGAGCATGAGCGTGCCCATCATCACCGCGAACCAGAGGCCCCGGCCCGTGAACTTGAGCCGCGCGAACGCATAGGCCGCCATCGTGCAGGAGATCACGTTGCCGACGATGGCGATGCCGCACATCATGAGCGAGTTGGCGAAGAAGCGGCCGAAGGTCGTGCCCGCGTAGCCCTTCCAGCCGGTGACGTAGTTCTCGAGGGTCACGGCCTTGGGGATGATGCCGGGGTCGCTGAAGATCATGCTGTTGGGCTTGAAGGAGCTGACGATCATCCAGACGATGGGATAGATCATGAAGAGACCCAGGGTGATGATGAACAGGTGGGTCAACGTATGGCGCACGACCGTACCGGTTTTCATGTTATTCCCCCACCCCATAGTGGACCCAGAACCTCGACGAGCGGAAGATGATCACGGTGAGCGCGCCGATGATGATCAGCAGCACCCACGCCATCGCGGACGCGTAACCCATCTCGTGGTACGTCCAGCCCTGAATGTATAGGTGGAGGGTGTAGAACAAGGTGGAGTTGAGCACGCCGCCCCGACCGCCGCCGATGATATACGCCTGGGTGAACGACTGGAACGCATAGATCATCTGCATGACCAGGTTGAACAGGATCACCGGCGAAAGCAGGGGGATGGTGATGGAAAAGAACTGCCGCACCTTGCCCGCCCCGTCCACACTGGCCGCCTCGTAGAACTCCTGCGGGATCTGCTTCAGGCCCGCGAGGAAGATGATCATCGACGAGCCGAACTGCCAGACCGTCAGCAGGATCAGCGTCCCAAGCGCATACCTGGGGTCGGTGATCCAGCCGGGGAGGTCGGTGAAGCCGAGGGAACCCAGCAGGCCGTTGATCAACCCGTTCTTCTCGAACAGCTTGCGCCAGAGCACCGCGATCGCCACGGAGCCGCCGAGGAGCGTGGGGATGTAGTACACGGCCCGGTAAAACCCCACCCCCCGCAGACGCTGGTTCATCAGCAGGGCCACGCCGAGGGCGACGATCAGCTTGAGCGGCACGGACACGAAGACGTAGGTGAACGTCACGGAGAGGGACTTCATGTAGTACGGATCGACGCGCATGACCTCGCCTGAGGGCGCGGTGAACTCGGAGATGCCGAAGACCGAGCCGAACATCTTGACGTAATTGCCCAGGCCGATCCACTGCGTCGAGTCGGGCTTGGTGAAGTCGTAGTCGGTGAAGCTAAGCCCGAGCGAGTACAGCATGGGGTACAGCGTCAGGACGAAGAAGCCGACGAGCCACGGCGCGAGGAACATATAAGCGACGGCGTTGCGCCTGACGAAGTGGGCGATAGCAGACATTATGCGCACAAAGAAGCTTCCTTAAACGCCAATTTTTGTAAACGCATACAGGCGTCCGTCGGGCGGCGACCCGGCTACGGATCACCGTAGGCGCCCGGTTCCGGGGCGGCCCGAGCCACCGGCCCACCGGGCACCGGCCACGTTCCGCCGCGCCAGCCAGTGACATTTTCCGTGACTGGTCACAGTCTCATAGTATAAGGGGTTTCCCCGGCTGTCAAGCAAAAGAGGGGGAAGCGTATCGACAAATCCCTGAATTATTGCTATAGTGTTCGTGACTGGTTACGGGGTTCTTGACGTCAAATAGGGCCAACCGAGGGCCAACCCGACAGGCGGTGTGAGCCATGTCCCTGAAAAAAGGCAAGCGACCGACGATCCAGGATGTTGCACGCGAAGCCGGGGTCTCGTACGGCACCGTGTCCCGCGTGATCAACGGCCATCCTGAAGTCGCCGCCGAGACGCGCGCCCGCGTGCAGCGGGTGATCAAGCGGATGGGCTACCAGCGCAACCTGGGCGCGCAAATGCTCACGACCCGCCATTCCAACATCATCGAGATCATCGTGATCGACGTGCACTTCGGGCTTGAACTGCCGCGCATGGGCCAGTTCATCAACGCGGCGGGCTACTCCACGCTGTATTCCGAGTGCACGCAGGAAGATTTCGGCGCCACCCTGGACAAGGCAGCGGCGCGGCTGGTGGATGGCATCATCCTCTATGCGCCGAAGCTGCAAATCTCGGACGATGAACTGCTGGCGATGAGCCACGGCATCCCCATCGTGCGGCGCGACTACGTGCTGGACTCGAAGCTGACGTGGGTCGGGTACAGCCAGGAGCACGCCACACGCCTGGCCGTGCAACACCTGATCGACCACGGGCACGAACGGATCGCGGAGATCACCGGCTCGCTGGAGTTCATCAACCCCCGGCTGCGGCATGAGACGTGGCTGAACATCCTGGCGGCGCAGGGCCTGGAGCCGGGACCCAGCTATGCCGGGGACTACTCCACGTTCTCCAAGGCCATGAAGACCGGGTATGACGGGGTCTGCGCGTTTCTGGAACGGGGCGAACCGTTCACGGCGATCATGGTGGTGAACGATCACGCCGCGATGGGGGCGCTGGCGGCCCTGCACGAACACGGGCTGCGCGTGCCGGAGGATGTGTCCATCGTCAGCTTCGACGACGACCCGATCGCGCCTTACCTGATCCCGCCCCTGACAACGGTGCGCTTCGACTTCGACATCCAGAACAAGCTGGCGTCCCAGTTCCTGCTGGAACAGATCAACGACCCGGACTACAAACACCACCAGCACGTGTTGATACCCAACCTGATCGTGCGCAAGAGCGTCCAGGCACGCCGGTGAGCGCCGTTCTGCCGAGTCAAAGCCGGACTAAAAAGGAGGCTTTGTGCCCAAGACAAAACGTTTTGCAGTGGTTGGCACAGGTGGTCGTGCGGGGATGTATATCCAGGCGATCACGGATACGTACCGCGATGCCTGCGAGCTGGTCGCGCTCTGCGACCTGAGCCAGACCCGGATGAACTGGCACAACCGGCAGATCCAGGCGCGCACGGGCGCGGCGCCGGTGCCGACCTACCACGCCGACGCGTTCGACCGGATGATCCGCGAGACGCGCCCGGACACGGTGATCGTCGCCACCGTCGACGCCACGCACCATCACTACATCAACTGGGCGATGGAACTGGGGTGCGACGTCATCACCGAAAAACCGATGACCACCGACGCGGACAGGGCGCGGTCGATCTTCGATACGATCGAGCGCACGGGGAAGAAGCTGACCGTCACCTTCAACTACCGCTACGCCCCGGCCTTCACCAAGCTGCGCGAACTGTTGATGCAGGGCGTCGTCGGGCGGCCCCTGTGCGTGGATTTCTCATGGCTGCTGGACACGTATCACGGGGCGGACTACTTCCGGCGCTGGCACCGCGAGAAGCAGAACTCCGGCGGCCTGCTGGTCCACAAAGCCACGCACCATTTCGACCTGGTCAACTGGTGGATCGACTCGTATCCGCGCGAGGTGTTCGCGTTCGGGGACCTGTTGTTTTACGGGAAGCAGAACGCCGCCGCACGCGGGGAGCCTTACAACTACGACCGTTACACCGGCGTGCCGGAAGCGCGCAACGATCCCTTCGCGCTGTTCTTGGACCAGGACGCGTCACTGCGGGGCCTGTACCTGGAGGCGGAGGCGGACAGCGGCTACATCCGGGACCGCAACGTGTTCGGGGAGCCGATCACGATCGAGGACACGCTGGCGGTCACGGCGCGCTACCGGAACGGCGCGATCCTGTCCTATTGCCTGATCGCGTACAGCCCGTGGGAAGGGTTGAACGTCGCCATCACGGGCACGAAGGGGCGCGTGGAGCTGCACGTGGTCGAAAACGTGAACCTCGTCTCCGGCCAGGGCGAGGCGTGCGGCCTTGAGGCCAGCAAGGGGCCGTTCAAGCACGCGACGATCCGCGTGTTCCCGATGTTCGGGGAAAGCTACGAGGTCCCCTTTTCGTCCAGCGTGGAGGGCGGGCACGGCGGCGCGGACCCGATCATGCTGGAGCAGTTGTTCGCGCCCGATCCGCCCGCCGATCCGTTCAACCGCGCCGCCTCGCATATCGACGGCGCGGCGTCGATCATGCTGGGGATCGCGGCAAACCGCGCCATGGAGACGAACCAGCCGGTGCGGGTGGACGATCTGTTCCGGCTGCCGGACAAGGACGGGGGGGACCTCACCCCCTCGGTCCCCCTCTCCAAGCAAGTTGGAGAGGGGGAGGGACGGCGGGGGTAAGCCGTGGGGTGTTTTGTCTTCCGGCCCCTGCCCCCTCCCCCACAGGAAGGAAAGGGGGAGCGGCGGACCTCACCCCCTCAGTCCTCCTCTCCAATCAAGTTGGCGGGGGGGAAGGCAAGCGGGAGTAAGGCCGCATCACGGATCCGGGGCGAGCACCAGGGATGAGGCGGTTTCGCGCAACGGGATGAAGTGCGGGCGCTCGTCGGGCGTGCGGTTCGGCCGGTGGAGGGCGAGCCAAAGCTGGCCGTCGAAGGCGCGGAAAACCATGCAGTGACCACCATCACCCGCGTACAGCGGATCGGGTAGCTGCTGCCACGGGCCGAGCAGATCGCCGGAAACGGAGCGCGCCACCCCGACGGTGTAGCCGCCCGCGCCGAAGCCGGACCACAGCATGATCAGCGCGCCGCCCGGCAGGCGGTACAGGAAGGGGCCATCGGTCACGTAGCCCCGGCGGCCTTTCGAGTTCATCTCGGTCGCCCAGGGCGCCTCGGACGCACGGAACAACAGGCGCGGCTCCCCGATCGCGGCGCGCAGATCGTCGCTCAGGCGCAGGGCGCAGATCGCGCCGTCGCCAACCTGAACCCACTCATGGCAGAAGACGATCCAGGGCTGGCGAGCGGAGTCCACGAACAGGGTGCCGTCCAGGCACTCCCACTCGCGGGGGGTCACCGGGCCGTCGCTGATGGGGAGGAACGGCCCGCGCGGGGTGTCGGCAGCGAGGATCTGCGTGCCCCGGCGAACGCCCTCCGCCTTGAAGGTGGCGAACAGGTAATAACGCTCGCGGTAAAGGTGCACTTCGGGCGCCCAAAAGTTGCGGTCGGCCCAGAAGCCGGAAGGCGGGCGGAAGGCCGGGAACGGCCCGTCCCAACGCCGAAGATCGGGGCTGGTGTAGTAATCAAAGCCGGTGGCGGCGTCCGCCCAGGTCTCCGCGCCGGTGGTGCCGTACAGGTAATACCGACCTTCGGCCATCACCGGCAGCACGAACGGGTCCCGGATGTGGATGTCAGTCGTGTTCAGCATGACGCGCTCCTGTGGGTGCGTGACGGGCGCCCGTAGGATCGCCCCGCCGGGGATGGCGACCGTCAAGGCGCGTGGATCCCCTGCACTATAACGCATGAGGCAAACCGTGAAAATAACGCACCTGAAGACCAATCACATCGAAAACCCGCTGGGGTTCGCCATCGAGCGGCCCACCCTCTCGTGGATCGTGGAGGATACGCGCGATACGGTGCAGACCGCCGCGCAGGTCGTGGTCAGCCGCGACGATGCCTTCGAGCGCGTCATCTTCGACAGCGGCAAGGTCGAGGGCAGCGGGATCGACAGCCTGGCCTACCGCCCGCCGATCACGCTCGAGCCGCGCACCCGGTACTTCTGGAAGGTGCGGGTATGGGGCGAGACGGAAAGCGCCGAGAGCGAGGCGGCATGGTTCGAGACGGCGAAGATGGGCGAGCCGTGGCAGGCGGACTGGATCACGCCGGACTGGGACGATAACCAGGTCCACCCGATCCTGTACCGGCAGTTCGAGCTACCCGCCCGCCCCGTCCGCGCGCGGGCGTACATCTGCGGGCTAGGGCTGTACCACTTCGCGCTGAACGGGGAGAAGGTCGGGAACGAGCACCTCACGCCCTACTGCAACGCGTATGACCAGTGGATCCAGTACCAGACGTTCGACATCACGGGACAACTCGCGCCGGGCGCTAACGTGGCGTGCGTGATGCTGGGCAACGGGTGGTACAAGGGGCGCTACGGGGCGGACGGCGGGCGCGTCGCGTTCTATGGGGACCGGTTCGCGCTGATCTGCGAGCTGCATATCACGCTGGAGAACGGGGATACCGCGATCATCGCCAGCGACCGCACCTGGAAAGCCCAACCTGCCCCGGTGCTCGCGAGCGACATCTTCGACGGGGAGACGTACGACGCCCGCATCAAGGCCGAGCCGGCGCCCGAACACAGCTCCGGCGTCCGGCTGATCGACCTCGACAAGTCGCGGCTGGAGGCGCGGCGGTCGCTGCCGGTGTGCGTCAACGAAACGATCAAGCCGGTGGCGGTGCTGCATACCCCGGCCGGTGAGACGGTGCTGGACATGGGCCAGAACATCACCGGGTGGGTACGCTTCCGGACGAACGCGCCAGCGGGGGCGCGCATCGAGCTTCAATACGGTGAGGTGCTGCAAGGGGGGAACTTCTTCCGCGACAACCTGCGCACGGCAAAGGCGGAATACACCTACATCGCGGACGGGGCCGAGGCGGTGGTCGAGCCGTACTTCACGTTCTACGGCTTCCGGTACGTCAAGGTGTCGGGCTGGCCGGGCGACCTGAGCATCGACGACTTCACCGGCTGCGTCGTGTACTCGCAGATGGAGATCACCGGGGAGATCGAGACGTCGAACGCCAAGGTGAACCGGCTGATCCAAAACGCGCTGTGGAGCCA
>CAZGLU010000030.1:7283-9816 GCA_964526095.1 uncultured Anaerolineaceae bacterium
GGGAACGTCCTCGACATCCCGACCGACTGCCCGCAGCGCGACGAGCGGCTGGGATGGACGGGCGACATTCAGGTATTTTCGGGGACGGCGTGCTTCAACATGGACGCGGCGGCGTTCCTGTCCAAGTTCGCCTACGACCTGGGGAAAGAGCAAGCCAAGACCGGCGGGATGGTGCCGCATATCGTGCCGATGGTGAACCTGAACAAGGGCGGCGCGGCGGCGTGGGCGGACGTGGCGACGATCCTGCCGTGGACGCTGTACACGTTCTACGGCGACAGCGACATCCTGGCGCAGCAGTTCGAGAGCATGCGCGCGTGGGTCGATACGATCAAGCGGATCGACGACGCATCCGGCGGCAGGCGGCTGTGGACGGAGGGCGAACACTTCGGGGACTGGCTGGCGCTGGATGACCCCATCCATTCCGATCCGCGCCGGGGCGGGACGCCGCACGACTTCATCGCCTCGGCGTTCTACTGCTACTCGGCGCGGCTGGTGGCGCAGGCCGCCGCCCGGCTCGGCAAAGCGGAACCCGCCGAGACCTACGGGCGGCTGTCCGAGGAAGTCAAGGCGGCGATCCAGCGGGCGTATTTCACCGAGGACGGGCGGCTGGCCGTGCCCACGCAAACGGGCTACGTGCTGGCGCTGTTCATGGACCTGGTCCCCGACGCGTACCGCGAGCAGGTGCAGCGTGATTTCATCGCGCGGCTCAAGGAGGACAACGTCCACCTGCGCACGGGGTTCGTCGGGACGCCGTACCTGTGCCGGGTGCTGTCGGCCATCGGCGCGAACGAGCTGGCCTACCGGCTGCTGCTCAACGAGGACTATCCTTCGTGGCTGTACGCGGTCAACCTGGGCGCGACGACGATCTGGGAGCGGTGGAACTCGCTCAACCCCGACGGCTCGGTTAGCTCTACGGGCATGAACTCGCTCAACCACTACGCCTACGGCTCCATCGTGGAGTGGATGTACCGGGATATGTGCGGGCTGAACCCGGCTTCGGATGATGCCGCCGTGACGGGCTTCCGCGCGCCCCGGATCGCGCCCAAGCCGGACCCGTCGCTCGCGTGGGCGCGGGCGCGCTATCGCTCGGCGGCGGGGTATTACGAAAGCGGCTGGCGCTTCGACGAGGCCGGGGGGATCACGTTCACGATCGCGATCCCGTTCAATGCGGCGGCGACCGTCGTGCTGCCGGGCGCGCGAGGGCGCGCAATCACGATCAACGGCGCGCCGCTGCACGACGGGGAACCGAACGGGGACGACGTGGAACTGACACTCGGCGCGGGCCGGTACACGATCGCGTACCGGATGCGGGACACGGGCGGGCGGGTGTAAAGCCCCCCATCCCCCAGCAGACCTCACCCCCCGGCCCCCTCTCCAGTCGGGGCTGGAGAGGGGGAGAAAGAGCGAGGCGCGGCGTGTAGGGGCGGGTTTGGAAACCCGCCCCTACGGGGGATGTTGATAGCAGGCGCGGGTAGCCTCAGCGGTAGGTGGCGGCGAGCTGGCGCGCGGCGGCGAGGGGCACGGAGGTCCAACGGACCACGCCGTAGGCGCTGCAACACACCGCGCGCTCGACGCCGAAGGGGTCCGGGTGATCCGCAACCCAGGGCACGGCGCGGAGGCGATCAAGGAGGGGCCGCAACTCCGCCGCGCCGCAATCGACGGCGTGCTGCACGCTGAGGGCCAACTCGACGGGATCGGCGTAGAAGGGGGCGAGCATCCGGGCGCGGGCGGGCGCGTCCCCCGCCCAGTCAACAGCGTCCTCGAGCATGGCGCAGGCCTCACCATAACCGGGCAGGTGCGTGACGCCCGCAAAAGCCAGGACCGCGATCACATGCGCGTTTACGCAGCAGTCCACAAGCGGGGCGCGCGCGCCGGTCCCCAGCCACGTGACAAAGACGCCGCGCCGGATCCAGGGCGGCGCCAGCGCGGGCACGCGTGCAAGGCGCCCCTTGAGCAGCACCCGGGCGATGGTATGCAACAGAGCATCCCGCGACAGGCGGCCATGACGGGCCAACTCAAGCGCGATGATGGCGGTGTCGTCCACGTCCGGCGGCAGGCGGCCCATCCAGCCGGGGACGCAGCCGGGAGGCCAGAAGGCAAACGCGCCGGGGAGATCCGCCGACGCGCAGCGCCGGAGGAAGTCGCAGGCAGCCTGGCGCGCCTGATGCAACTCAGGGGATGGGTCCTCAACACCGGCCAACGCACGCAGCACCATGCCCGTGACGCCGCCGTTCCAATCGACCTGGCGGCGCCCGCGCGTCACAACGACGGCGTGGAAGGCCCCATCCGCGCGCTGGTGGTCCAAGACGGCCCGCAGCAGCGCGTGGCGCAGGGCCGGGCTGCGTCGATCGGGCGTGACGGTCATAGGAACGGCTTCACCGGCGGGCTGAGGCCGATCCCAAGCGCGGGGGGACCGGCGTGCCCAACGGAAAACGCGACCAGGCCGTGCAGCATATGAGGGCCAGCGCCCGCCGCAAGAGGCGCGCTGATTTCGGCGTAACCAGATCGGAAGAGCGTCGTGTAGGGAAAGAGT
>CAZGLU010000030.1:9826-13948 GCA_964526095.1 uncultured Anaerolineaceae bacterium
CGGCGTAACCGGGGAGAGACCAACCGCGCTCAGCAGCCAGCGTCAAGAGGCGGCGGCGGGCGACCCCGTCCGCGCCGAAGACGGCCCGCGTGCCGAAGAACAGCGAGAAGACGGGCAGAGGCCCGGCGGAGCGCGCGGCGCCGTCCACCACGAAGCTCAGCCCGACGTTGGCGGTGGGGAGATCGCCGGGGAGCGGGCGACCGAACGCGGCTTCGAGCAACTCGAGCAGCGGCGCGGATTGGCCGCCGAGACCGAGGCAGTGCAGCAGGCGCTCGATCTCCCAGCGTGCCAGGCGGTCGATGCGTAGGTACAACTCCAGATAGCCGGTCCGCAGGTCACAGCCGAGCATACGCAGCGTGAGGTGACGCCCCGCCAGATTGGACACGTCCCCCAGCCACCCGGCGACGAAGGCGGCGGCCTGCGGGGCATGGGGCGGGACCTCGACGTAAAGCTTGTAGCTGTCGCGGGCGGCACCCGGCGGGGCGTGGCGCCCGCCCAACCAGGCGCCATAACGCAGCGCCCCACCTGCCTGCAAAGCCTCAAACCCGGCGAGGAGATGCGGGGGGACCGGGGGCGCGCCGAGGCGGGGCAGCAAGTCCAGGGCGATGGCAAGCCGCCGGACCGGATCAACCTCCGGCCCGGCGACCTCGGCGGTGTAACGCAGGCTGCGGTCGTAGGTGGTGAAGGCCAACTCCAGGGGGTAGCCGTCGCCGGTGAGATGGCTGAACCGCCACGCCACTTCGGGCCACGTCGAGCGGCGCACCCCGGCCAGAACGAGGTCCAGGGCGCAGGCCGCACGCGCGACGACATCCGGCGAAAACGGCCTGGCGGCGGCCCCCCACATACGACGGAGCGGCGCCCGCCCTACTTCGACTGCGTCCATCCTTGCAGGAAATCTTCCTCCATGCGGTTCTGCTGCCCGTAGATCTGCGGGCGTTGGGACACGCCCAGGGCCTGAGCCTTCTGCTGGACGCGAGTGCGCAACTCGTCCAACAGGTCGTGATAGTTCATCTGGAAGTTGCTCTGGTTGACGATCTCGGTAAACGACTGGGTGAGCAGGCCGTGTCCGAAGGAACCGTCCTCGGTGGCCAGCTCGTCGAACCGGCATGCCGCAATCAGCGTCGACTTGGCGAACTGAATCAGCGTCTTGTCGGGGTCCCAATCGAGGTCGATCATGCCATTCGCCCCGACGGTCACGTTCGAGACGTTGCCCCGGATCGCGCTGACGCGATCGTGGGGCAGGCAGATGCCGCACGGAATGAGGGTGTTCATCGTCTGCACCATCGCGTCAGTCAGCTCTTGCAGGAACTGGATGGTGCGCACGGACGCATTGTCGGGCAGCAGGTCGATCATGCCGCCCGAATGACACGAGTCCAGGATGATGGTGAAATTGACGAACGAGGGCAGCAGGCTGTCCGCGATCTGGTACAGCTCCCAGTCGGAGATCCAGTCGCCCGAATAGGGGATGATCGTCTCGTAGAAGACGCCATCCGCCCCCTGCACGCGCGCCCCGTGACCAGCGAAGAAGAAGCACGCAACATCCCCGGCCTCGCCCACACTGGTGATGTAACGCAGGGCACGCAGGATGTTCTCGCGCGTGGCGGTTGAATTGGCGTAGTAGTAGACCTGACTAGGCTCGAAGCCGGGGACGAACACGGTGGTCAGCAGGTGATACATCGCCTGCGCATCGCGCACGCAGTAGTTCAGGTTGCTGTTGCCAGTCGGGTCCAACACCGTATAGTCGTCAATGCCTACCACAACTGCTCGCTTAACCATGATGGATGTACCTCCTGCCTAATTCACAAGGCCGATCAGCGTTTCTTCGGTTTCAACAGTCGGCTGCTGGGTCATCGAGTTGTCGGTGCCGACGTAGGTCACGCGGTACTTGAAGGTGCGCTTCGTCGGGTCCATGAGCGAGATGCTGAGCGAAACCGGGTTGATCAGGTCGTCGCGCAGTTGCAGACGCTCCTGGCGGTGGTAGTTGTTCGCGTCGTCGTCGTACTGGAAGTCGATGAAGACCATGCGCACCGTCGAGGGGTCGAACAGCGGGATAAACTCGATCTCAAGGGAGCCTTCAAACGGGTCGCTGAAGGGGATCGAGGTCGCACGCGTGGTCACCGGCTCGGATTCGCGGGTGGTGCCGTCCTTCATGGTGTATACGAGGCGGTAGGTGTAGTCACGGGCGGCGGGGTCGGTCAGCCGGAGACGCCAAAACGCCTCCGGGGTAGCCTTCGTGAAGCGCAGGTCCCTGTCGTGGCGCTGGCCGGTCGGCCCCTCGTAGTGCAGGAGCACGTTGACCGCGTCCACCAGATCCCAGTCCACCTGAGCGGGGAACACACGCACCTCCAGGAAGCCGATGTGCTCGAAGGGGTTGATCAGCAGGGTGCGATCTTCGACGCTGGCAGGCGGAAGCTCGTAGGTGAAGCGCTCGCCGTCCCAGCCGGACTGGGGGTTGAAGTGATATTGGACCTGGCAGCGGTAGGCGGTGTCCAGGTTCCGGCTCATAAAGACCTCGAACTTCTTCTCCTCGTTGTCATCAGGCTCGAAGACGAAGTCCGTGTGCTTCAGCGTGGCGGGCTGGGCCGGGTCGCCATAGTCGAGCGAGACGTGGGCCGACGTCAGGCCGATCTGGTCGAAGTCAACCGGCGCGTCCGCCGTGATGGTGAACACGCGGAAGAACGGATCATCGAGATCGACCTCAACGAAGTGGCCCGCCCGGTCCAGATCCGCCGTGAGCAGGCCAAAGAAGCCCTGCGGCGCGTAGGTGCGCTGGGTCGCGTCCTGCCGGTTGTAGTGCAGCGTGAGGGTCTTCAGCTCCTCCTGGCGGATGAACTTGAGCTTGAAGGACACCACAGCCGGCATCCCACCGCCCGCAGCCGTCGCAGCCGTCCCGGCAGCCTGGGGCGGCGCAGGGGGCACGCTCACCCCAACCGCAGCAGCAGGCGGCACCGGCTGGGAGGGCGGCGGCGAGGCGGTGCCCGCCGTGGGACTCTCACCCGGCGGGGTCGGCTGTGCCGCAGGCGGAGGTACAGGCGAACCGCCATCGGCCTGGCGCCCGGTGCCCTGGGTGGGGCTGGGGCCGGGGTTGGGGCGTGGGGCCGGCGGCGTCGCGGCAGGCTGAGGCGGCGCGGGCGGCGTGGGCGGGCGCAGCGCGTTCGCGATATTGACCACCTCTTGCAGCGGACCGGCCTGCGCGCCTCCCCCGGCAAGCTGACCCGGCGTCAGCGTCGGGCGGAACCAGTCCGCGAGCAGGCTTTCCTTGAAGAAGTCCAGCGCCCACTTTTCCTTCTGTTCCAGGTCGGCGTCGCCGGTGAAATTCGTGACTTGAATATCGATGACGCCATCCTGCACCAACTTCTCGAAGCCCGCGTCGATGCCTGCCTTGACGAAATACACCTGAGCGTCCAGGCCCGCGCTGAAGTGGTCGTAGATGCGCTTGAAGTCCGCCGTGATCTTCACGTCGAGGGCGGGACGCATAGCGGTATACTTCAGTTCGTAGACCACGCCGACGGGCGTGGCGCCCTCCTCGAAAGCCTGCTGGAGGATGGTGGTCCCCTCCTGGCTGAGCGTCAGGCTGAAGGCGGCCCGGTTCTCGGCGTCCAGCGTGGGCGTGGTCGCGCCGAGGATGCGCTCGACCGCGTTGAACGTGCCGTCCGCCGCAACAGTGGCCGCCGTGCCGCCCGACCCTTGCAGGTTGAGGGCGATGCACTGCACCGTCCCCTCGTCGAAGGGGACAACCGCGAGCTTCGGCCGCCCGCGCGAGATGGGGGCGAGGCGCGACAGGATCCGGCGCTCAAGCTGGGGGTCCAGGCGGAGGCTCACCTCGAACATGAGGAACCCGCCGCCCCTGGCCCCGGCAGCGACGGCGGCAGGCCGGTATTGGATAAACGTGAACGCGGCCCGGCCATCGTCGGGGCGACGTGCCAGACTGACCGGGCCGGGCAACACCCAGAACTGGCTGGGGTCGGCGTGGTCAGGATATACGGTGATGCCGTCCACCGTCACCGCGGATTGCCCAAGGAGTATCATCTCTTCCTCCCTTAACTCGTGTGTAGAGGCCACCCCGGCAGCCCAGGCGGGCTACCGGGAGCGGGCGAAGAACCGCCGGTCACTCCACCGGGA
>CAZGLU010000031.1:0-4368 GCA_964526095.1 uncultured Anaerolineaceae bacterium
CGAGGACCTGGCGCAGTTGATCTTCGACCTGAAGAACGCCAACCCGCGCGCGCGGATCAGCGTCAAGCTGGTGTCGGAGGCGGGGGTCGGCACGGTCGCCGCCGGGGTTGCCAAGGCGCATGCGGACAACATCGTGATCAGCGGCTACGACGGCGGCACGGGCGCCAGCCCGGTCAGCTCGATCCACCACGCAGGGCTGCCGTTCGAGCTGGGCATCGCCGAGACGCACCAGACGCTCGTCCTGAACGGGCTGCGCGGGCGCGTCAAGCTGCAAACCGACGGGCAGCTTAAGACCGGGCGCGACATCGTGCTGGCTGCGCTGTTGGGCGCGGAGGAGTTCGCCTTCGGCACGGCGACGCTGATCGCGCTGGGCTGCATCATGATGCGCAAGTGTCACCTGAACACCTGCCCGGTGGGCGTGGCGACGCAGGACCCGGAGCTGCGCAAGCGGTACACCGGCCAGGCCGAGCACCTGATCAACTACTTCACCTTCATGGCGCAAGACGTGCGCGAGATCATGGCGCAGTTGGGCATCCGCACCTTCGACGAACTGGTGGGCCGTACCGACCTGCTGGAGGTCCGCGAGGTCGATCACTGGAAGGCGCGTAAGGTGAACCCGAGGCCGATCCTGTACCGCCCGGCGGAGGCCGACCGCACCGCGACGTGCTGCATCGAGGACCAGGTGCACAAGATCGACGACGTGCTGGACCGCAAGCTGATCGAGCTGGCGCGGCCCGCGCTCGAACGCTGCGAACCGGTGACGCTGGAGCTGCCGATCACCAACTCCGACCGCGCGACCGGCACGATGCTGTCCAGCGAGGTGGCGCGGCGCTACGGCGAGGACGGCCTGCCGGACAACACCATCCAAATCACGTTCAAGGGCAGCGCGGGCCAGAGCTTCGGCGCGTTCGTCGCGCACGGCATCACGCTGCGGCTGGAGGGCGACGCCAACGACTACTTCGGCAAGGGGCTGTCCGGCGGGCGGCTGATCGCCGTGCCGCCGCAGGGCAGCACCTTCGCCGCCGAGGAAAACATCATCATCGGCAACACGGTGCTGTACGGCGCGACGGGCGGCGAGGCGTTCATTCGCGGCGTGGCCGGGGAGCGCTTCGCGGTACGCAACAGCGGCGCGATCGCCGTGGTCGAGGGCACGGGCGACCACTGCGCCGAGTACATGACCGGCGGGCGGATCATCGTGCTCGGCAAGGTCGGGCGCAACTTCGCGGCGGGCATGAGCGGCGGCATCGCCTACGTGCTGAACGTGGCGGGGGACTTCGCCTTCTTCTGCAACCGCTCGATGGTCGAGCTTGCCCCCGCGCTGGAGTACGAGGACCAGGAGTTCCTGCGCGAGTGGCTCGGCAAGCACGTCGCGTACACCGGCAGCCCCGTGGCGCAGCTCGTGCTGGAGCGCTGGCACGAATACCTGCCCAAGTTCATCAAGGTCGTGCCATTCGAGTATGGCCGCATCTTGCAGGAACAGAAGCTACGCGAGATGGACAGGCTGTTGAACTACATCCGCGAGGAAGAATACTTGGAGGTCCCCTACTAATGACCAATCCAAGAGGGTTCATCGAGATCGAGCGCATCGAAAACCGCTACCGGCCCGTCCGCGAGCGCATCCGGGACTTCGAGGAGGTCGAGGTCCAGCTTCCGTATGACATGCGCCGGTTCCAGGCGGAGCGCTGCATGGACTGTGGCGTGCCGTTCTGTCACTGGCAGTGCCCGGTCGGCAGCCTGATCCCGGAATGGCAGGACAAGCTTCAGCGCGGCGACTGGCGGGCGGCCTATGACATCCTGCAAAAGACGAACAACTTCCCGGAGTTCACCGGGCGGCTGTGCCCCGCGCCGTGCGAACATGGCTGCGTGCTGGGCATCAACGACGACCCGGTGACGATCCGCGAGAACGAGCTGGCCGTGATCGAGCGCGCCTTCGCGGAGGGCTACGTCCGCGCGCAGCCGCCGCAACAGCGCACCGGGAAGAAGGTCGCGGTGATCGGCAGCGGCCCGGCCGGGCTGGCCTGTGCCGACACGCTCAACAAGGCCGGGCACACCGTCGTGCTGTACGAGGCGGCGGACCAGGTGGGCGGCTACCTGCGCTACGGCGTGCCGGACTTCAAGCTCAACAAGGGCGTGATCGACCGGCGCGTGAACCTGATGCTTGAGGAAGGGCTGATCATCCAGACCGGCGTGCGCGTCGGCGTGGACCTGCCCGCCGAGGCGCTGCTGGACGAGTTCGACGCGGTGTGCGTCACCATCGGCGCACGCACCCCGCGCGACCTCCCGATCCCCGGCCGCGAGCTGGAGGGCATCCACTTTGCGATGGAGTACCTTGAGCAGCAGAACCGCGTGGTACGCGGCGAGGTCATCCCGGAGGACGAGCGCATCACCGCGCGCGACAAGCACGTGATCGTGCTCGGCGGCGGCGACACCGGCTCGGACTGCATCGGCACGGCCAACCGCCAGGGCGCCAAGAGCATCACGCAGATCGAGATCCTGCCCGCGCCGCCGGCGACCCGCCCGCCGCACGAACCGTGGCCGACATGGCCCAAGCTCTACAAGGTGACCAGCTCGCATGAGGAAGGCTGCGAGCGCCTGTTCAACATCGTGACCAAGGCGTTCATCCCCGGCAAGGACGGACGCCGCGTCAAGCGGCTGGCCTGCGCGCGCGTTGAGTGGGGCAAGAGCAACAACGGCCGCCACGAGATGATCGAGGTGCCCGGCTCGGAGTTCGAGTTGAAGGCGGACCTCGTCCTGCTGGCGCTCGGCTTCGTGCACATCGAGCAGCAAGGGCTGGTCGCGGCGCTCGGCCTGGAACTGGACGGACGCGGCAACATCGCCATCGACAGCCAGCACCGCACCAACGTCGAGGGCGTCTTCGCGGCGGGTGACTCACATCGCGGTGCCTCGCTGGTGGTGTGGGCCATTCAGGAGGGTCGGCTGGCAGCGGCGGCGATCAAGGACTACCTCGCCGGGAAGTAGGCCCCCACGCGGCGACACATGCGATACACGCAGCGCCCCCGGTATTGAACCGGGGGCGCTTGAGTTTACGTCAGGGGTGGGGCGGCGGCGCTAGCTGACCGTCACCTCGCTGAAAAAGACCTGATCCGCGCTCACGTCCTGCGTCTCGCCGGTGATCGTGAACGACCCGGTCAGGCGGATGTCCTCGGACGAACTGCCGACCATCACCTCGATGGTGCCCGGCTCCACGATGTAGCGCATGTCGCGGTCGTAGAACGCAAGCTGGTTCGCGGCCAGCGAGAACGTCACCGTGCGCGCCTCGCCGGGCGCCAGGTGCACCCGCTTGAAGCCCTTGAGTTCCTTCACCGGGCGCGTCACCGTCGAGGCGATGTCCCGCACGTAAAGCTGCACCACCTCGTCACCGGCGCGCTCGCCCACGTTACGCACCTGCACGCTGATGTCCAGCCGCTCGCCAGCCCGCACCTGCGCCGCCGACAGTCGCAGATCGGCGTATTCGAAGCGCGTATAGCTCAGGCCGTAGCCGAACTCGAACAGGGGCCGGGCGCTGAGGTCCACATAGTCGCCCTTCCAGTGCGAGCGCCCGCCGGAGAGCTTGTGCCCGTAGAAAACCGGCACCTGCCCCACGTCACGCGGGACGGAGATCGGCAGCTTGCCGCCGGGGTTGTAGTCGCCAAAGAGCACATCCGCGATCGCGTTCGCGCCCTCCTCGGCGGGCAGCCACGCATGCAGCACCGCAGGGACGTGCTCGACGATCCAGGGGATCGACTGCGGGCGCCCGCTGACCAGCACCACCACGACCGGCGTCCCCGTCTCGTACACGGCGCGCACCAACTGCTCCTGCACGCCGGGCAGGCCCAACTCGGCGCGGTCGCGCGCCTCGCCACAGGTGCAGTCGTCCGTCAGGCCCGACTTCTCGCCCACCACCAGGATCGCCACGTCCGAGGCGCGGGCGGCCTCGATCGCTTCCGCGAAGCCATCCGTGGACTCGCTCAGCACCGTCTCGACACCGGCGGCATAGCGCACCTCGACCGCCCCGCCCAGCTTGGCACGGATGCCGTCCAGCACGCTGATGATCTCCACGAAGTCATCGACCACCTCGATCCGGTCCGGGACCGGCTGGCCGAAGGGGTTGCGATCCTGCTGTTCCAGCAGCGTCTCGATGTGAGCGGGATAGGCGTAGTCACCGACCAGGTTGCGCACAACGCCAGCGTTCGGGCCGATCACCGCGACCGAGCGCAGATCCTTGGGCAGTGGCAGCAGATCGCCCTCGTTCTTGAGCAGCACGATCGACTCGCGCGCGATACGCCGCGCCAGGGCGCGGTGCTCCGGCGTGTAGAAGACCTCCGGCGCGCGCCCTACCCCTGGGCGGACACCGGCTTGCCAAACTCG
>CAZGLU010000031.1:4378-10531 GCA_964526095.1 uncultured Anaerolineaceae bacterium
GTCGATGTACGGGTTCTCGAAAAGGCCCAACTCGAACTTCACGCGCAGGACGCGGCCCACGATCTCATCCAGCAGCGCCATATCGACCGCGCCCTTCTCGACCGCCTGGACCAACGGATCGCCGTAGCAGTCGGTGTTGGGCAGCTCCACGTCGATCCCGGCCTCCAGGGCGATCTTCGCGGCGTCTTGCTTGTCCACCGCGACATGGTGGTAATCAGCCAGCATGTTGACCGCGAAGTAGTCGGACACGACCAGCCCATCGAAGCCCCACTGCTCGCGCAGGATGTCGTTCAGCAGGGCGCGATTGGCGCCGCACGGCACCCCGTCCAACTCGTGATAGCCGTTCATGATCGAGGCCAGCCCGGCCACCTTGACCGCCGCCTCGAAGGGGTAGAGGTACACCTCGCGCAGCTCGCGCTCCGGGATGTGGGCGGGCGCCCAGTTCATACCGCCCTCGCCCATGCCGTAGCCGACGAAGTGCTTGCCCGTCGCCAGGATGCCCTTACGCCAGTCGTCGGTTTGCAGGCCCCGGACGTACGCCACGCCCATGCGCGCGACGAGGTAGGGATCCTCGCCCATCGTTTCCTCGACACGGCCCCAACGCGGGTCCCGCGTGACGTCCAGCACGGGTGCCAGGGCATGATGGGCGCCGACCGCGCGCATCTGCGTCCTGATGACGGCGGTCATCTCCTCGACCAGGTCCGGGTTCCAGGTGCTCGCGACGCCGATGGCCTGCGGGAAGCAGGTCGCGCTCAGCGCCATGTAGCCGCTGCAACATTCCTCATGCACCATCGCCGGGATGCCCAGGCGCGTATGCTCGATCAGCCAGCGCTGAATGGTGTTCGCCAGCCGGGCGCTTTCTGCCGGACGCAGGTTGCTTGCCCCGCCGATGCGCGTGATCTGCCCGATACCGTGCGACATCAGGCCGCGCGCCTTGGACTCGGAGAAGGTGAAGCCGTCGAGCAACTCGTACACCCACGCGCTGCCAAGCTGGGCGACCTTTTCGGACAGGGTCATCTGCGCCAGCAGGTCCTTCACCCGTTCTTCGGTGGGGCGGCTGGCGTCTTGATAGATACGCCGTGTATTGGTGTGCGTCATGAACAAAACCTCTTTCGAGAGCGACAGGTGCGCGCGATCATTTCAGCGCGCCTGCCATCATACCTTTAAGGACCCTCTCCTGCCCGACGATATACACCAGGATCAGCGGCAGGGCGGAGAGGGTGAGCACCGACATGATCGCCGGGATGTTCATCGAGTACTGGCCCTGGTATTCCCAGATCGCGAGGGGAAGCGGCAGGGAACGGGGCGACGTGATCAACACGAACGCGAACACGAATTCGTTCCAGAGGACGACGGAATTATAGATCGCCAGCGTGGCGAGGCCCGGCGTGGAAAGCGGGAGCATGATCCGCAGGAACGTACGGATCGGCCCGGCCCCGTCGATGTAGGCGGCCTCCTCCATCTCGCGGGGGATCCCACGCATGAACTCCGTGAGGATGAAGATCGACAGCGGCAGGTTAAACGCGACGTAGGGGCCGAGCAGCGCCCAGAGCGTGTCATAGAGGCCGATGTCCCGCGTGAACAGGTAGACCGGGATCAGCGTGATGTGCAGCGGGATGACCAGCCCGGCGATGATCAGCGTGAACAGCGGGCGGTTCAGCTTGAAGCGCATCCGCGCAAACACGTACGCCGCCATCGAGCTAATGGCCAGGATCAGGACGACCGAGATGGAGACGATCACGACGCTGTTACGGACGTAGTTAAAAAACGAGCCGCCCGTCAGAACGTCGTTTATGTTGGCGAACGTCGGGTTCTTCGGGAAGGCGAATACGTCACCGGAGAACAGCTCAAACCGCTCTTTGAAGCTGGTCAGCGCCATGAAATAGAACGGGGCACCGGCGATCACGAGCCACACCGAGGCGATCGCGAACAGAATGGTGAAGTTAACCGCTTTGCGGACGTTCATGGGGCTATACCTCCGTCTCAAAGCGGCGGGTCAGCGTCAGCACGACGAGCGCAATCACCATCACGATAATGAACATGCCCGAGGCGATCGTGCTGCCGTAGCCCATCTCAAAGGACGGGAACGCCTTCTTGTACATATAGGTCGCCATCAATTCGGACGCGTTGTTCGGGCCGCCCTGAGTCATCACCCAGATCAGGTCGAAGTACTTCAACGAGCCGATCAGGGAGAGGATGACCGCCGTCCGCATCGTGCCCTGCACCAGCGGCAGGGCGATGCTCCAGTAGTAACGGGTCTCACCGGCCCCGTCGATCAGCGCGGCGTCACGTAGATCTTCCGGGATGCCGCGCAGCGCGGCCAGGAACAGGATCATGTAAAAGGGGATGTACTGCCAACAGATCACCGCGATGACCGCGAACAGCGCCACATCGGAATCGCCAAGCCAGCTTCGCGTCCACGATTCCAGCCCGAGGCTCTCCAGCGCCGGGTTGATGATGCCGAACACCGGGTCATAGACGTACTTGAACAGGATCCCGATCGCCACCGACGACATGAGCATCGGGAAGAAATAAACCGTCTTGAAGACCTTGAAGATGAAATATTTCTCGCCCTGCTCCAGCAAGATCGCCAGCCCCATCGCGATCGGCATCTGGATCATCAGCGACAGGTAGACCACGATCAAGTTGTTGCGAAACGCTCGCCAGAAGATGTTGTCCCGGATCAGGCGCGACCAGTTCTCAAAGCCGACAGGGTCGCGGGTGGGGCTGATTCCGTCCCACTCAAAGAAGCTCAGACGGAACGAACTGATGATCGGCCAGACAACGAAGATACCGAGAAACAGCAGCGTCGGCGTCAGAAACAAGACGATCGTCGCGGTTCTTTCGCTGATGCGAAGCCGCCCACGCCCGAAACCCAACCGCGCGACGCCTTGCTGAGGCGCAGCAGTAGCCATGAGCGAAACTCCTTGAAAGGGCGAGCCTCAGGATCGAGGCCCGCCCCATCGCGCTAACGAGAGAGGTGAAGGTTAGGATTCGCCGTAGAACTCGGCTACCGCGTCTTCATGCATCTGGGCAGCTTCCTCCGGCGTGATCTCCAGGCCGAAGAGCGCCTGCATCACGTCCTTGTGGACCTCACCCAGTTCCGGCGGCAAGTACTGATCGTACCACAACTGCACGCTGTTGGCGTTCTCAACGATCTCGACCACCTGCTGGAGGATCGGCTCTTCGATCATCTCCGCCACACCCTGGACCGGCGGCACGCGGCCGGACTCGATGCGCAGCGCGACCGATTCATCGTCGATGACGTACTTCAACAGCTCGAAGGCCTCATCCGGGTACTCGCACGTGGAGGAGATGTGATAGTAGTTGTCGCCCACGGTACCGACGACGTTCGAGGGGTCGCCCTTGCCGCCTTCAACCGCCGGGAAGGGCAGGATGCCGAGGTTGTTCTCGTAGAAGTCGGGGTTCTCCGACAGGAAGTTCCCGATCTCCCACGAACCCATCAGCTCCATCGCCGCCTCTTCGGCGTAGATGAGCATGCGGCCCTGGCCGGTGTCGTAGTCGAGGCCGTTGAAGCCCTCATTGAAGGCGCCCATCTCGACCAACTGCTGGATCATCTCACCCGCCTGGACGAACGCCGGGTCGGTGAAGCTGCCGCCGGTGCGGTTCGCCGCGCTGGCGAACAGCTCGGGGCCGGCCAGCCGGTCAACGAGGTACATATAGTACATGGAGCTGGTCCACTTGGTGAGGTTGGCCAGCGCGAAGGGCTTCACGCCGTTGTCGATCAGCGTCTGGCTGACTTCGAGCAGCTCGTCCCAGGTGGTGGGCGGCTCCAGGTCATACTTCTCGAAGATCGCCTTGTTGTAGAAGATCACGGCAACGGCGGTGTTCTCGACCGGCACGCCGTAGATCTTGCCGTCGAAGGTGACGTTGCTCAGCGACGCCGGGACGAAGCGCTCGGCAGCGTAGTTGTCCTCGTTCATGTAGTCGGTGAGGTCGATGACATGCCCGGCCTGCACGTACTCATACAGCGGACCGCCGCCCCACGACAGGAAGATGCACGGGGGATCGCCCGCGCCGAGGGCCGTGCGGATACGGGTCTTGTAGGGGTCGTTCTGCATCGGCACAACTTCGACGGTTACGTCAGGGTTGTCGGCCATGAAACGGTCGGCCGCCTGCTGGAGCAGCATGGGGCCATCGCCCGTGTTCTGGATGTGCCAGAACGTGATCGTTTTCTGCTCCTGCGCGGAGGCCAGGGCGCCACCGCCGAGCACCAACGCTGCGACCAGGACCAGAAGTAGAACTTTACGCATGGCAATTCTCCTCAAGTACTCAATCACGTGCAAACAAAAACATCGGGTCGAAACGACAGGGCGAACACCCTAACTGCCTGTGGCAGTGTCCGATATGTCTGAGCCAGGACTCCTCCTTTCACACTCCCTGCACCATACCCCGCCGTTGACGCCCAGGCCCCGTCATGTGCGTGGCCGGGCGCACGACTCCCGGACGATCAGTTGGGTATCAAGCTCTACCCGCTCACATTCACGCGTGGGATCCTTCACGTAGTCCAGCAGCATACGCACCGCGATCCGGCCCATCTCCGCCAAAGGCTGCCGGACGGTAGTCAGGGCCGGGCGCACGCTTGCCGCCTGGGGGATGTCGTCAAACCCCATAACCGAGATATCACCGGGGATGGAGAGGCCCCGGTTACGCGCCGCGTCCATCACGCCGAAGGCGGACAGGTCAGTCCCGGCGAAGATGGCGGTGGGGAGCTGTGGCAGGTCAAGCAGGCGGTTAGCCGCCACATAGCCCGGCCCCTGTAGGAACTCGCCTTCGGCCACCAACTCCTGCTCGAAGGGGATGCCGTGCGCCTCCAGCGCGTCCCGATAGCCCCGCAGGCGTTCGATCGCGCTGCTGAGGTCGGGCCGCCCGTGCACGTAGCCGATGCGGCGATGTCCGAGGCGGATCAGCCACGTCGTAGCGTCAAAGGCGGCCTGGTAATTCCTGGCGATCACGGTGGGGCTGAAATCGTCAAAACCCTGGTGGTCGATCACGACGTAAGGGAACCGCTCCTGGTGGAGCGTTTCGAGATACGCCTGGGGGTTCAGGGGCAGCAGCAGGAGCAGGCCGTCGGTCATGCCGCGCGTGAGGTTGAAGACGAACGTCGATTCGCGCGTTTTCTGGCGGTGGGTGGTGTAGAGCATCAGGTCGTACTCCGCCGCCGCCAGCTCGTCATCGATGCCGCGCACGACCTCCCCGATGTAGCCGTTGCCCAGGTCCGGCACGAGCAGCCCGATGACGCGCGAGCGCCCGCCCGCAAGGCTGCGTGCCTGCGGGTTCGCGACGTAATGCAGGCGCGCGACGGCCTCCAGCACCTGCTGGCGCTTCTCCAGGCGCACGTACTCTTTGTTGTTCAGCACGCGCGAAACAGTGGAGTAGGAGACCCCTGCCTCCCGCGCGATGTCCTTGATGGTTACACGTGACGCGCGCCTGTCGCGATCTTGCATGGTTGACCCTGACGTGCTGCGCACCTGGCCACTAAGTATATCTGCAAACGTTTTCTGAAAACGCTTGCAGATTCACTGTAGCAGATTCTTGGAACAGAGTCAACGGGTGCGGGCCGTACTGCGGGCAAAATAAACGCGCTTGAGGCAGGATGCGAAGCAGGTATGAGGGAACGTCGCGCCGGTGAAGACACCGGCACGGATGAGCGTTGGGGCTATCGGGGGACCCGGCGGGCAGCGGATGATGAAACCGCCGTCCGCCCCACCCTAACCGCGGGCTAGAGCGTCAGCGGCCCGACGATCACCGGGATCACGGCGGCGGAGAGCAGGTTGGCGTCCTGACGCTGGGCATCATCGTAACCGCCCTCGACCTCCTGGGCGACCGCCACCACCGGGATCTGCTTCGGCGCAACGTCGCGGCCTGCACGGGCCAGGGCGCGGCGGATCACCTCACGGGCGGCGTGCGTCGTCGCGCCGGAGCTATAGATGTCGTCGAGGACGACCAGCCGCCCACCTTGCGTGACCGTCTCGACGACGCGGGCCGCCGTCTCCGGCAGGATGGCGAGGTACTTGGTCCGCCCGGTGATGGGCTGGTAGGGCACGTACCAGTCCGCCAGATCGTCCGCCGCCACGCCCGCATCGCGCAGCGCCGCGCGGACGGTGTCCTCGTCGGTGTCGCCCAACGCCG
>CAZGLU010000031.1:10541-13636 GCA_964526095.1 uncultured Anaerolineaceae bacterium
CGTCTCCAGCGGGATCTCGCGCCCAAGCTGCTCACCGGCGCGCTCGACCGCCGTGCGGATCATCTGCTCGGACTTCGAGGACGCCGGTTGGAGCGTCAGGTCGGGCTGGAGCAGGCTGATATACGGGGCCATCAGCGCCACGCCCACCTCTGCCACCTGGGGCACCAGGGGATCGAACCAGGCGATCCAGACCGGGGGCGCGTCGTCCCGGCCCGCATTGATGTTCTTCAGCGGCAGGGTCGCGGTGCGGTCCTCCGCCGACAGCGACAAGACCGGCTGCCCGTTCAGGGAGACTACGTCGTGCTGCGTCAGCACCTGGCCCGGTGCGTGGGCCTCGATCACAGCCTTTAGGTTCATCATCGCCAGCAAGGTATACAGCTCCTCAATTGGTCGGATAGGGCTTGCCAAGCCGGGCGGCAGCTTCGAGACGTGCGAAACCGGCGATCACCTGCCTGCCAAACCGGATCGTGACTGGTTGCGTTGGGAATGAGCTTCCGGGAAAAGTCGGGCGAGAAAGCACGCGCGCCACAATCCGCACGTGCGTTACTTCAAAACGCCGTTATTGTACCGGATTAGCGGGATTCTCCAAGACGCCGCGCCGGGCCGTGACGCGTCCCGAACGGCTAAAACGACAGCTTCTTAAACACGCGTTCCGGCAGCGCGCGGACGATCAGCATGATCCAGCGCCAGTACCACGGCACGTACACGACATCTTGCCCCTTGAGCATCGCGTCATGCACGCGCCGCCCCACGGCAGCGGGCTGCGCGAACAGCGGATTCTTGCGCAGGTGGGCGGTCATGGGGGTGGCGACAAAGCCGGGTTTGATCGTCACGACCGAGACGCCAGCCTTATCCAGGCGGGCGCGCAGGCCGCTGCTGAACAGCGTCACGGCGCCCTTCGCCGCGCCGTACACGTAGTTGCTCCCCCGCCCGCGATCCCCTGCGACGGACGTGATCACGGCGAGGCAGCCCCGGCGCTGCTGCTCAAAGCGGTTGGCGAGGATCGTCATCAGCGACAGGTAGCTCAGGGCGTTGGTGTGGAACTCGCGCAGCACGGCCTCCGGGCTGCCCTGCACCTCGGCCTGAACCGGCAGCGTGCCGTGGGCGATCAGGGCCGCATCCAGCCCGCCGAGCGCCGCGTAGGCCGCCTCGACCAACGCCTCGTGCTGGTCAAGCTGGTCCAGGTCGAGCGCGTAGGGGACGACGCACACGGCCCCGCGCACCTCCAGGTCGTGCTGGACCACGGCCAGCCTGTCCGCCGCCCGCCCGACAATGAACAACTCAGCGCCGTCGGCGGCGAACGCGCGGGCCGCCTCCTGCGCGATGGCCGAATAGGCCCCGACGATCATCACCTTCATGCGTCACCTCACCTCTTGCCCGGCGGGCGTCACGCGCCGCCAGAAGCTCGACGAGAACTTCGGATCGACGTACTGCGCGAAGTCCCGCCACCCCGGATACGATGCCGCGAAGTCCTCCGCCGACATGCGCGCGTCCTTGGCGGGGTAGAGCGCGCCGCCGTGCTCGAGCACCACGCGGTCGAGGCGGTCGAGCAGTTGCAGCGTCCGGCGCCCCCGGAAGGGGAAATCCAGCGCCAGCGTCACGCCGGGGCGCGGGAAGGACAGCATCCCCGGCGAGGGCACATCCCCGAACACCTTCAACACCGCCAGAAACGACACGACGCCGGAGGCGCTGATCTCGCGCAGGATGGTCTTGATCGCCGTGCGGTCCGAGGCGAAGGGCACGACGAACTGGTACTGCACGAAGCCCGGCGCCCCGTAGAGGCGGTTCCAGTTGTGGATGGCGTCCAGCGGGTAGAAGAACGGGTCGAAGGGCACCACCCGGCTGGTGCGCCGGGGGATCTGCGAGTGGTAGTACAGCGTGTTGAACGCCTTCACCGTCGCCAGGTTCAGCACGAACGGGGGCAGGTCGAAGGGCACGGTGAACAGCGAGCGCGGCTCGGCCCGCCTGCCGGGAACGGCCTTCGGCCAGGCGTGATTGCCGCGCATGAACAGGCCGCGCCCCAGCCGCCGACCCGTCGCCAGACAGTCCACCCACGCCATCGTGTACTCGAAACGCTGGTCGGAGTCCGCGCTGATGTCGAAGAACTCGTCAATGGAGCGAAAGCGGATCTGCTCTTTGGCGATAAACGGCCCTGGGATGCGCCGCAGCCGGATCTCGGCCCACAGGATCAGCCCGGTGAGGCCCAGCCCGCCGATGGTGGCGCGGTACAGCTCCGGGTTCTCGTCGGGGGAACACAGCACGCGCCGACCGTCGGAGCGCAGCAGCTCGAAGCGGGTGACATGGCAGCCGAACGTGCCCGCGTTGTGGTGGTTCTTGCCGTGCACATCGTTCGCGATCGCACCGCCGACGGTGACGAACTTCGTGCCCGGCGTCGTGGGGAGGAACCAGCCGCGCGGCACGATCAGCCGCAGGATGTCCGCCAACGTGACGCCCGCCTCGCAGCGCAGCAGGCCCGCCTCCTCGTCGAAGGCGATGAAGCGGTTGAGAGCGGTCACGTCGAGCAGGATGCCGCCCTCGTTCAGACAGCTATCCCCATAGCTGCGCCCGCAGCCATAGGGCAGCACCGGGCGGTCAAACTGGCCCAGGTCCACGATCTCGTCCCGCCAATACACCGGGCGGATCTCCTGAGCGCGGACCTTCGGATAGCGCCCCCAGGAGAGGGCCGCCGGGCGAGCATTCCGTCTTAACATGGGCATCACCACATCCTGCCAACCGATCATCACTGCCGGGGCGGCAGCGACGCTACTATATCAGGCATGACAGGGTGTGGCTAGGGCGGGATTACACCGGGACCGGCGACCTACTCCACGGTTAAATCGGCGTACATCCCCTCGGCATAGCTGTCCGGCTCGCTGCTGATCAGCGCGTAGTGGCCCGGCTCCAACTCAAGCGATAGCTCGGCGGTCCCGCCGGGCGGGATGCTCCCGGAGCCGCCCATGACTTCAACCTCACCGAACAGCACGCCGCCCCGGTCGTTCGTGGGCAGCTCAGCCGCCGGTTCGTCGCTGCGGATCACGAGCAGGTCGTGTTCCCGGTCCTCCGCCGCATTGGTGATGTAGAAGGTCACAGATCGG
>CAZGLU010000032.1:0-3831 GCA_964526095.1 uncultured Anaerolineaceae bacterium
GATGGAATCTCGTGACTGGAGTTCAGACGTGTGCTCTTCCGATCTAGCGCCGCGCGCTCGTCCTCCAGGTGAGCGTAGCGGTCGAGCAGGTACAGGTGTTGGGACGTCTTGAACAGTGAGAGGTGCTCGCCCTGCCCGTGAATGTCGACCAGTTGGCTGCCCACCTCGCGGTACGCGGCCAGATTGCAGGCGATGCCGTTCACGCGGGACTGGCTGCGCCCGTTGGCGCGCACCTCGCGCGTCAGCAGCACCTCGTCCGGCGCGTCGCCTTCCAGCCCCTCGGCCTCCAGGATCGCCTGCAACGACGGCTGGAGGTGCGGGGGCACCAGGAACCGCCCTTCGACCACGGCGCGGTCCGCCCCGGCGCGCACGAGCGTCGTGTCCGAGCGCTCGCCCAGCAGCAGGTTGACCGCGTCCACCAGGATCGACTTCCCGGCGCCCGTCTCACCAGTGATCACCAGGAAACCGGGCGCCAGAGTCAGAGTCAATTCGTCAATGATCGCGAAATCTTTGATCCGCAGTTCTTGCAGCATATGCGTCGTTGGTGTGCCTCACATCCTCGCCGCCACAGCCGCCCCAGGGATCACAGGCGCAAGCCGAATTGCGCGACCGCCGTACCGGTCGCCATCACGAGGTAAATACCGATCGAGAACAGGTTGAACATCAGGAACGGCAGCGCCCCCAACACGATCGCCGTGCCGACGACCATCGCCGTGTAGCGCCCGCGCCGCTTGTTGGTCAGGCGGCGCACCGCCGACGCGATCAGGCCGCCAGCCGCCGGGGCCAGGATGAACGCCAGGTAAAAGAACCCGATCCGCGACAGGAAGAACGCCGCGATGAAGCTGAGCACCAGACTCACGCCCGCCGCGATCAGGTAGTCGTAGAACTGCGCGTTGAAGAAGGTGTCCTGCTGCTGGCGCACGCACTGTTTGCAGCGGTACCCGACGGGGGTGCGCACCGCGCAGCGCGTACACATCGGACGCCCACAGCGGTTGCAGCGCAGCGTCGCCTCCGCGTTGGGATGCACGGGGCAGGTGACGACCTCCTCTTGCTCGGCGGTCAGGTTCGATTGCAGGTCCGGTGCTGCCATGTCGCTCTCAAACGCTCGCGTGCCACATGCTACCAGATTAACCTAGATCGGCCTCAAAACGTAGTTTACTAAGACGCCTCTAATCGACCCCATCCGCCGGGGGCGCGCCACTGACGCCCGTCCGGTTCGGCAGGCGGGACGGGACGCGCGGCTCCAGCCGGTCCAACAGCGAGCGGTAGAAGTAGTTGCGCTCGCGCAGCCGCACGAAGCGGCTGATCGTGTCGCTGGCACGCACCGTCACCTGATCGGACGACTCCAGGCTGGCGATCAGCTCGCCGTCGATGGTCAGCACGACCTCCGTCAGCGTGTGCGGGTCCACCACGACCTCGATCCGCGACCCCTGCGACAGCACCATCGGGCGGTCCATGCTCAGGTGCGGCGCGATCGGCACGACCAGGAGGTTCTTCAGCTCCGGGGGCAGGATCGGCCCGCCGACCGCCAGCGCGTAGGCCGTCGAGCCGGTCGGACTCGCGACGATCACCCCGTCCCCGTGGTACGTCGTCGCCCAGCCGCCGTCGATGTACGTCTCCAGGCGCACTGACTTCGCGATCGCGCCCCGGCTGACCACGACATCGTTCAGGGCGTCGTGCGTGCCGGTGTCGATCCCCCGCTGCCGCACGTCGCAGCGCAGCATCATGCGCTCTTCCAGCCAGTAGTTGCCGTCCAGCAGCGCCGCCAGACCGGTCTGCCAGTCCTCCGGGCTGACCTCCGTCAGGAAGCCGAGGTGCCCGGAGTTGATGCCGAGCACCGGCACGCCCTCCGGCCCGCAGATGCGCGCCGCACGCAGCATCGCCCCGTCGCCGCCGATGGCGATCACCAGGTCGGTGTCGTCCATCAACGGCTGCGCCCGGCCAGCGTCCCAGGCCGTGCGGGTCCACGTCTCAAGGCCGCGTGCCTCCAGCCACCGCGCGACCTCCTGCGCGATGGGCGCGGTCCCCTGGCGGAACGGGTGAGCGAGTATGCCGATACGCTGAAATGGCTGCATGTAGTGGTCTGCCCTCACGATGGTCGTAGAGGGATTATAGCCCAGGGCTATGGCCCGGCAAACCGGCCCAGGCGAACGAGTATACCGAACATCCGTTCGTCACACAAAAACGCCCCGGCGCTTGAGTGGGGTTTCGGGGCTTGCTTCGGGAGTTTACTGGCTTCAGGACTTTAAATGAAAGAGACCAAACACGGGAACGCGTTTGGTCTTGGGGGAGCAACCGGATGGCCGTGGGGGGCATCGACCATCTCAGCTTCGTCTTCCATCTTAGGACGGCACCGGCGCCATAACTTGACGGCTGCCCGGTGGCCACGCAACGGCTGCTCACCGATCCTGACAGCAAGCTGACGACGCCGCTCAGACGCGCTCCGGTTTGGGCAGCGCGATCCCCAGGGCCTCGTCGATGCTGCGCGCGCGGATGATCTCGATCCCGCGCGTGTCGATGTCGTCCTTGCGGTACGTCTTGGGCAGCACCAGCCGCTTGAAGCCGAGCTTGGCCGCCTCGCGCACGCGGGTGGCTATCTGGCTCACCACGCGCAGCTCGCCGCTGAGGCCGATCTCGCCCACGAACGCCATATCCGCCGGAACGGGCACGTCCCACGCGCTCGACGCGATGGCGACGGCCAGCGCCAGGTCCGCCGCCGGTTCGTCGACCTTCAGGCCGCTGACCACGTTGACGAAGATGTCCTTCTCGTAGAGCTTGATCCCAACGCGCTTGACCAGCACGGCGGTGATCAGCAGCATGCGGTTGAAGTCCACGCCGTTCGCGGTGCGGCGCGGGTTCGGATACACCGTCGGACTGGCGAGTGCCTGCACCTCGACCAGCAGCGGGCGCGTGCCCTCCAGCGTCACCGCGATCGCGCTGCCGGGGGCGTTGACCACGCGCTCCGCGATGAACAACTCGGACGGGTTGAGGATCTCGACCAGCCCCTGGTCGCGCATCTCGAAGACGCCCACCTCGCTCGTCGCGCCGAAGCGGTTCTTGACGCTCCGCAGCAGCCGGTACGCCTGGAAACGGTCGCCTTCGAGGTACAGCACCGTGTCCACGATGTGCTCCAGCACGCGCGGCCCCGCGATCACGCCCTCTTTCGTGACGTGCCCGACGATGAACACGCTGATGCCGCTGGTCTTCGCCAGCTCGCGGAGCTGGCTGGCGCACTCGCGCACCTGCGTCACGCTGCCCGCCGCCGACGCCTTGCCCTCGGTGTACGTCGTCTGGATCGAGTCCACGATCAACAGGCGCGGCTTGACCGCCTCGAGGTGCGTGAAGATCGCGTTCAGTTCCGTCTCGGTGACGAGGTACAGGTCGTGCGTTTCCAGGCCGAGCCGCTGCGCGCGCATCTTGATCTGGCGCTCGCTCTCCTCGCCGCTGACGTACAGCACCGGCCCCGCGATCGACTCCATCAGCGCCGCGATCTGGAGCAGCAGCGTGCTCTTGCCGATGCCGGGGTCGCCGCCGACCAGCACCACGCTGCCCGGCACCAGCCCGCCGCCCAACACGCGCGACAGTTCCTCGACGGGCACGGGGTAGCGGTCGCCCATCTCCGCCGACACGTCCGCCAGCTTTTGCGGGCGCGAGCGCACCGCCCCGGCGGGTTTCGCCGCCGCCGGAGCGACCGGCTCCTCCATGACCTCGATCAGCGTGCCGAACTCGCCGCAGCCGGGGCACTTGCCCATGTACTGCGCGGAGCGCCGCCCGCATTCCTGGCATTCCCAGTAGGATCGTGCTTTCGCCATGTGGTTGCTTCCATCACAC
>CAZGLU010000032.1:3841-13560 GCA_964526095.1 uncultured Anaerolineaceae bacterium
TATTGTAGCGCGAACAGATGTTCGATACAAGAAGACGCCACCCACCCGACCGCACAGCATGAGGGCGGGTACGCGACAAAACAGGGCGGGTTTGGGAACCCGGCCCCGGTCGCTTCAATACGCCAAAGTTCAGGGGCGGGTTTGGGAACCCGCCCCTACACGCTTTTTTTTCCCCAGGAGCCGGGGGTGAGGTCCCGCCGATCCCACCCGGCGCTTCCACTTTTCCCCTTCCCTCCTTGTGGGGGAAGGGGCCAGGGGATGGGGCCATCCCTTCTCCCCCTCTCCAACTTGATTGGAGAGGGGGCCAGGGGGTGAGGTCGCCTAGCTGTTGATGCGCGGGTCGCCGGGCGCGACCTCGTACTGCGTCGCCCACGGCACGTAATGGCTGTGGAACGCCTCGCGGTCGCGCACGATCCGGTCGCCTTCGTACACCGTGCGGTACACCACCACGTCCGCCCCGGCCACCGAGCTATCGACCTGATTGATCTGGCCGGGGCGCAGGTTCGGGTTCGCATGGTAGACCGGCGGCGGCGGCGGGGTCTGGTTCGTGATGTACGGGCCGTCCTTCTCCACGCGGCGGCCCATGCTCGTGCTGTAGAACTTCCACGTCAGCGTGCTGCTGCCGGGGTTGTTGTACGTCTCGATCAGCAGGTGATAGGGCGTGTCGTTCAGGAAGCGGAAGTCCACGATCGGCGAGTACACCGTCGCGTCCAGGCCCGCGCCCTCGCCCTGCTCGTAGTAGCCGACGCGATAGGCGTGCGGCACGCGCTCGATGATCGGGTAGCCGCCGTAGAACGCCGCCTGGAAGGCGGTCGTCGCTACCTGGCACACCCCGCCCCCCACGCCGGTGATCGTCTGGTTGCCGACGATGATCAGGCCCTGCTCGTACCCCGTCTCCGGGCTGACGTCGCCCAGCCACTCGTTGAACGAGAACTCCCCGCCGGGCGGGATCACAATGCCGTGGAAGTTCGCCGTTGCCACCTCGATGTTGCGCCGCCGTGCCGCCGACGAGCCGTGATAATAGGTCGACTTCTCCACCACCAGTTCGGTGATGCCCAACTCGGCGGCGGTCGCCGTGTCGGGGATGTCCGGCGGCAGGTCCACGAACGCAAGCTGCACCCGGCGCTCAGCGGGGTCGGTGGCGAACAGCGCGGCCTCGAACTGCGCCAGCGTGCCCTCGACGTCCAGCGCCCGCCCATTGACGCTCCGCTCCAAAACCTCAAGCTGCCGCGTCTCGTCGTTGAAGATGAACCGCGCATTGACCGGCTGCGTCGTCAGGTCCGGCGCGATCTCGTCCAGCAGCGTCCGCACCGCCTCCAGGTCCGCGCTGACCTCGTAACCGGCCGTGCCGTCCTCGTACGTCACCTGCTCGACCACCAGCATCGCCGCCAGATCGGCGGGTTCCAGCAGCCAGGGACCGGCGGGCGCGTCGTCCTCGGTGATGTACAGCTTGATCGGGGTCGCCAGCGCGGTGTTGATCCGCGCCGCCACCTCGGACGCATCGGCCACCACCGGCGGCGTCTCGTCCACCACGAGCGTGATCTCGCTGGCCGTGCTCAGGTTCAGCACTTCCTGGCGCAACGCGCTCAAGGTCGCCGCGATGTCCACCTGCCGCCCGACCTGTCCCCCGGTCGCCACGGCCTGCGCATCCCGCACCGTCACCGTGGCGTCCAGCACGGGGCGGTTCACGTAGCCCTGCGCGATCTCGTACAACACCTGCTCGGCCCGCGACTGGTCGAAGCGTACCACCGGCACGACGGGATAGCCCTCGGTCCACACCCGGAGCTGGTCCAGCACGTCGCCCAGGACGCTCCCGCCCCGGCCCGCGTCATAGGCCGCGCCGACCGTCGCCTCGACGTCCAGCGCCACGCCCAGTTCCCCGGCGCTGTACTGCCACACCTGGTCGCCGTAGCGGAAGGTGAACACCGCCTGCTCGTCATAGCTGAACCCCTGCGCCAGCGCAGCGGCCGCCTCCTCGCGCGTCATGCCCGCCAGGTCCACATCGAAAACGGTCGAGACGCCGGGGTAGATCTCGTCGCGGTGCAGGATCTGGTACCCGGCGACGAGCATCACCATCACGAGCACGAACAGGATCACGCCGAACACGGCCAGGATCGGCAGCCGGATCAGCCACGGGTTGACCGACCGGCGGCGCGGCGCGGCGTACGGTGGGCGATAAGGGTTGGGCCGGTGTGGGTAGGGGATGTTGGAGCTGCTCATAGGTTGACCCCACTGGCTAAAATGGGTATGCGATCAGGGTGGAATAACTTGACGGAAATCAGCTATATTCTGGTTAATCGTAGCATGTTTGCGCACCTGTCACAATACGCCCGCGCGGTCCCTGCCCTACGGCCCCGCGCTGGCGACGCCAGGGGAGGACGCCATGGCAAACAGCGAGTTCCCGCCCAGCACCAAGCCCCGCACGCCAGCCGCGGCCAGCGACGTGCGCCACACTATCGTACAGCGCGCCCACGCCTCGAAGGACGCCGCCGCCGACCAACTGCTCGCCGCCGCCGAGCGCATCCGGGCCGAGGCGCTCAAGACCGAGGACCGCACCGTGTACAGCCAGGCCCAACAACTCTCGCGCGGGCTGGAGCGCGCAGCACTCTACCTGCACGGGCACACCCTCGACCAGATGACCGACGACGCGACGGAGTTGGTGCAGTCCAAGCCCTGGCAGGCGGTCCTGATCGCGTTCCTGGTCGGCGTCATCTTCGGGCGCAGCTTCGCACGGGGCCGCTAGCTTGCGACCCCACCGCCGCCCCGCGTGCGGTATACTAGCGGCTCGGTCCGGTCCTTTCAGATTGCGAGCAGGAACTCATGGTCAAACTCGTGCTGCTGTTCAGGCATGCCGCCCGCGGGAACAACTTCGAGTTGCGCTACACCCGCAATATGTCGCTTCTGCGACGCCTGCCGGGTATTCAGGATGTGCGCATCGGGGAGGTCCTCGGCGGCCCGGCTGGCGACGCCCCCTACTTCCGCACCGTCGAGATTGCGTTCGAATCGTTCGAGGCGCTGGACGCCGCGCTGCTCTCCCCGCAGGGCGTGGCTGCAGGCAAAGACCTGATCGACTACGCCGGGGAGAACGTGGAGATCCTGTTCGTAGACGTGCCGGAGACCGTCACGAACAAGCCGCTCACGCCGGATCACCTCTCCGCCTACCTGGCCGAGCATAACATCCCCGCCGAGTTGGTGTTCCCCGGCGTGCCGACGCCCACCGTCAGCGCCGCCGCCCGCGCGCTGAACGTCGAGCCGGAGCAGATCGTGAAGACGGTCGTGTTCCTGGTCAACGACCAGCCGTTCGTGGTGTATGGCTGCGGCAACCGCCGCGTGGACCCGAACAAGCTCGCGGCGCGGCTCCAGGTGGATCCGAAGCGCGTGAAGCTGGCCGACGCCGACCAGGTCTTCGAGTTGACCGGCTACACGGTCGGCACCGTCCCGCCGTTAGGCCTCAAAACGCAGATGCCGGTCTTTCTGGACCCGGCGGTGCAGGCCCATGAGGTCGTGTACGCGGGTGGGGGCGGCATCAACGCGCTGCTGAAGATCAACACGGCCGACCTGCTGCGCCACAGCCGGGCCGAGGTCGCGCCGATGCTCGAGGACGAGCCGCCCGCCGCGCCTGAGGCTTGACGATCGGGCGCTTCCTGGTACAATGGGCGCATGCCAAAATGTGCGTGAAGGGCGCCTTGTGAGGCGGCCCCCCTCCCTCCGGCGGGGAAAGGTCAGGGCCGTGGACGCCCGCACCGGCACAAGCCCCCATAGCTCAGAGGATAGAGCGTTGCCCTCCGGAGGCAAAGGCCCAGGTTCGAGTCCTGGTGGGGGTACAGGTGTAGAAAACGCAGCCAGCGCAGTTCGCGCTGGTTTTTTGTTGTGGGGCGGCTTGTTGCGACCGGGCCGGGTCCGACCCGACCGGACCCGGGCAGCGGCTACCGGTTCCGCGTGGAGCTGACGATCGGTTCCGGGGCGGTCCGCAGGGCAGCGGCTTCACTGTTGTATTCGAGCAGGATGAAATTGTCGCGCGTGCCGACGATGTGCCACCCATTCCGGCTCGCCCGCTCAATGTAGGTCAGCAGGTCCAGCGGCTCGTGGACCGGGTCGCCATTGATCTGCGTGATGATCAGGCTGGATGCGTGCCCATCCCGCGCGGCATCGCGGCTGTCTCGGTGGGCCCACGTGAGGGTTTGGTAATCCCAGGTCTGCATCGTCACTCCTTATCAACCGTCTGCCTCCAAGAGTAGGCCCCACAGATCAAATTCCCATTAAGGGGAATCAAATACTCATTAAGAAACCGCATTTGGTGCCTGCACCGCCCGCGTCAGTTCGGGACATTGGCTGATATAATCGATGCAGAATACAGGCCTGGTCCCCCTGAACCGAGCCTGATCCGGCGCCGCCCTTGCCCCGTGCAGGCGACCTCCAAAACAGGCACGGCCATAGTGCAGCGTGTGACGGCTGAGAAGGACCCTGGATGACCTGCTTAACGCCAGATGAGATCACGGTCCTGCTGCTTGCTGACGCATCACGCGAGCCGGACGCGCTTGAAGCCGCACTGCGTCAGGCCGGTTTCCGCGTGCGTGTCGCGCACGACGCACGGGGGATCAGTGACGACGCGAGCGACGTGGTGCTCATGGCTCAGTCAGGCGACCCCGTGCTGCCGTTTCAGGTGCAGGAGGCCCTGTTCCCGGTCGTCGTGGTCGTAGACGAGCCGGGCACCGGCCTGGAGGCGGTCAGTGCCGGCGCCCAGGACTACGTTCTGCGCGCCGATGCCAGCCCGGAAACCCTCGCCCGGACCCTGACGCTGGCCGTCACGCGCGCCCGCGCCACGCGCACCGGCCTCAGCTTGCGGGACATTCTGGACAGGATAACCGACGGCTTCTACGTACTCGACGAAGACCTCACCATCACCTATTTCAACAAGGCCGCCGAAACCCTGCTGCACACCCGCCGGGAGGACGTGCTCTACCGGAAGCTGTTTGAGGCGTTCCCGGAGAAGAAGGGATCGACCTTCGAGGAGCAGATCAACTACGCCTTACGGGAGAAACGACCCGCCGAGTTCGAGGTTTACTTCGACCGCCCACCTTCCCCGAACTGGTACGCCATGCGGGTCTACCCTCAGGAGCGCGGCGCCTCCGTCTTCTTCCAATTGATCACCGAGCAGAAGCACGCCGAATACGCCCTCAAGCAGAGCGAAGAACGCTTCCGGGGCACCTTCGAGCACGCGCCGGTCGGCATCACCCACCTGGGGCTGGACGGCACCTGGCTGCGCGTCAACCAGTGGTTCACCGACAACATCGGCTATGACCGCCAGACCTTGCTGCGCCACAAGTTCACGGACTTCACCCACCCCGACGACCTCGAACGGGAGTTAGAGCAGTTCAAGCGGCTCGTCAGGGGCGAACTGGACAGCTACAACATCGAGAAACGCTACATCCGCCGGGACGGCTCCATCCTGTGGGCGAACGTCACGAAGTCGTTGCAGCGTGACGCGACGGGCCGCCCCATCTTCGCGATCAGCGTCATTCAGAACATCAGCGAGCGCAAGCAGATCGAGGAACGTCTGGCGTACGAGCACGAGGTCCTGCAAGCCATCCTCGACACCATCCCGGTCATGATCATGATCTACGATCCCTCGCTCAAAGTCCTCACCGTGAACAAAGAGATCGAGCGCCTGCTGGGGTGGAGCAATGAGGACCTCAAGACGATCGACCTGATGGAGAAGGTCTACCCGGACTCGACTTACCGCAAGATGGTCGCAGCCTATATGGAGGGCCTCGAACCCGGCTGGCGCGACTTCATGCTGCATACGCGGGACGGTCGGAACCTGCTTTCTCGTTGGGCGAACGTCAAGCTTTCCGACCAGCGCCGCATCAGCGTCGGCCTGGACGTGACCAAACAGTACCACGCCGAACAAGCCTGGCGCCGCAGCGAGGAGCGTTTCCGCGTCGCGCAGGATCTCTCGCTGGACGGTTTCACCGTCTTGCGCGCCGTCCGTGACGAGTCGGGCACGATCGTGGATTTCGAATGGGAGTACGTCAACGACGCCGCCGCGGAGATGCTGCGCAGCACGCCCGAACAGCTCACCGGGCGACGGCTGCTTGAGGTGCTGCCCGGCAACAAGACCAACAGCGAGCTGTTCGACCGCTACGTGCAGGTAGTGGAAACCGGCCAGCCGCACGACATCGAGCTGCATTACAACTCCGAGAACATCGACGGCTGGTTCCGCAACATGTCCGTCAAG
Organism: uncultured Anaerolineaceae bacterium; assembly: GCA_964526095.1. GTDB lineage: Bacteria > Chloroflexota > Anaerolineae > Aggregatilineales > Aggregatilineaceae > Aggregatilinea. Next base: position 10,080 of record CAZGLU010000032.1, read on the forward strand.
CTGGGGGATGGCATCGCGGTCTCGTTCACCGACATCACCGAGCGCAAACGCCTTGAGGACGAGCTGCGCGCGCTGAACCGCGATCTGGAACAACGCGTGGCCGAGCGTACCGCCTGGCTGACGGAGGCAAACAAGGAGTTGGAGACCTTTAGCTACTCCATCTCACACGACCTGCGCACGCCCCTGCGCGCGCTGGACGGCTTCAGCCTGATCCTCAGCGAGGACTACGCCGCCCGGCTTGACGACGAGGGCCGCTACCTGCTGGAGCGCATCCGGGCCGCCAGCCAGCGCATGGGCGCCCTGATCGACGCGCTGCTCAACCTCTCACGCCTGTCGCGCCGCGAATTGAAGGTCGGCCCTGTCGACATGAGCCTGCTGGCCGAGGACATCCTGCTGGAGTTGCAGGAGGCGCATCCCCAGCGCAAAGTCGATTGGACGATCGAGCCGGGCCTCACGGTCATGGGCGACTATCACCTGCTGCGTGCGGCGTTGTTCAACGTGCTGGACAACGCCTGGAAGTTCACGCAGAACACGCCCGACGCCCGGATCGAGTTTGGCCGGACGGAGCGCGAGGGCCAGACGTGTTATTACGTGCGCGACAACGGCATCGGCTTCAACATGGAGCACGCGGGCAAGCTGTTCACGGCCTTCACGCGCCTGCACCCCACCGAGAACTACGAGGGCACCGGCATCGGCCTGACTACCTTCCGGCGCATCATCCAGCGCCACGGCGGGGAGGTGTTCGCGGAGAGCGCGGTTGGCGAGGGCGCGACGTTCTACTTCACGCTGCCCCAGCAGTTGTAAAAAACCTGTTGCTGGCCGCGCTCGGCCTGTTCGCATCCGCCCGCTTCTGTTATAATGTAGCTAAGCGAAACAGGTAGGCCAGTAGGCGTACCGGCACGCCGCTCGCACTTGAACCGGAAGGTGGTCACAACCGTCGCTGAACGCCGGACCGCCCGGCACACTTACCGGCCGCTGCACACCCGATCCCACTCGACAGCCCACCATGCCAACCGTTGAAAGGTCACGCCGTTGCCCAAGCCGGTCCTCTTCACCGTCGATGACGACCTGAACGTTTTGCAGGCCATCGGGCGCGACCTGCGCCGCGAGTACGGGAGCCGGTTCCGCATCCTGCGTGCGGACTCCGGTCGCTCCGCCCTGGAGGCGCTGCGGCAGTTGAAGCTGCGCAACGAGAGCGTCGCGCTCCTGCTCGTGGACCAGCGCATGCCGCACATGACCGGCGTCGAATTCCTGGAGCAGGCGCTGAAGCTGTACCCCGACGCCAAGCGCGTCCTGCTCACCGCCTACTCGGACACCGACGCCGCGATCCGCGCCATCAATCAGGTCGGGATCAACTACTACCTGCTCAAACCCTGGCACCCGCCGGAAGAACACCTCTACCCGGTGCTGGACGACCTGCTCAGCGATTGGTGGTCGTCGTACCAGCCGCCCTTTGAGGGGGTGCGCATCATCGGCTTCCGCTGGTCCCCGGCGTCCCACGATATCAAACACTTCCTGGGCCTTAACCAGGTGCCCTATCAACTGCTGGACGTCGAGCACTCCGCCGAGGCAAGCCTGCTGCTGGAACAGCTCGGGCTGGAGCACCCGCGCCTGCCGGTCGTGCTGTTCAAGGATGGGACGTTCCTGGAAAACCCGGCGACCGCCGAGATCGCCAGGAAGATCGGCATCACCCGGCAGGCGCAGCGCCCCTTTTACGATCTGGCGATCATCGGGGCCGGGCCGTCCGGGCTGGCCGCCGGTGTCTACGCCGCCTCGGAGGGCCTGCGCACGGTGCTGATCGAGAAGGCGGCGCCGGGCGGGCAGGCCGTCTCCAGCGCGAAGATCGAGAACTACCTCGGCTTTCCGGTCGGCCTGAGCGGGGCCGAGCTGGCCCGGCGCGCGGTCCTTCAGGTGGAGCGCTTCCACGCGGAGCTTCTCTGGCCGGTCGAGGCGGTGGGGGTCCGCGTGGACGGCCCCTACCGCGTGGTGACGCTGTCCGATGGCCGCGAGATCAGTTGCCACGCGCTGCTGATCACGACCGGCGTCACCTACCGCACCCTCGACGCGCCGGGCGTCGACCGGTTGACCGGCGCCGGGGTGTACTACGGCGCGACGATGAGCGACGCCCCCGCCTACGAGGGCCAGGAGGTGTACATCGTCGGGGCGGGCAACTCGGCGGGGCAGGCGGCGGTGTACTTCGCCAAGTACGCCCGCCAGGTGACGCTGCTCGCCCGGCGTTCGTCCCTGACGCACAGCATGTCGCAGTACCTGATCGACCAGCTCGGGGAGCACGCCAACATCACCATCTGCACCGATACGTGCGTGATCGCCGCGCACGGCGACGACCACCTGGAGGCGATCACCATCGAGCACCAGGGCCAGCGCGAGACGCGCCGCGCCGACGCCCTGTTCATCTTCATCGGCGCCAAGCCGCCCACCGAATGGCTGCGCAACGTGGTCGAGTGCGACCCGCAGGGCTTCATCCTGTGCGGCGCGTACCTCCCCGACCACCGCACGCCCTCGCCCAGGTGGACGCTTAAGCGCGAGCCGTACATGTTCGAGACCAGCACGCCGGGCATCTTCGTCACGGGCGACGTGCGGCACGGGTCGGTCAAGCGCATCGCGACGGCGGTCGGTGAGGGCGCGATGGTGATCCAGTTCGTGCACCAGTATTTGGAGAACCTGTGATGACCATCGCCGCCCTGCGCCAGGCCGACCCCTTCGCGGCCCTGCCCGACGACCAGTTCGACCTGCTGATGAGCCTCAGCCAGGAGGTATCCTTCGCCCGCGACGAGGCGATCGTGCAGGAGGGGGCCGAGTCGAAGGGCATGTACGTGCTGGTCGAGGGCGAGCTGACCGTCACGAAGCAGATCCGGGGCCGCGCGGTGACGCTCAGCCGCCTGAACCCCGTGACCTTCGTCGGGGAGATCTCGGTCATGACCGGCTTCCCGCACATGGCGACCGTGCGCGCCGCCACCGACGCGCGCCTGCTGTTCTTCGAGATCGCCCTGTTCGAGAAGCTCCTCAAGGACTCCCCCCTGCTGCGCCTGATCATGTCCACTATGGTGGACCGCCTGCGCCGCATGGAGGCCGCCGTGCGCCAGGAGGAAAAGCTGACCGCCCTGGGGCGCCTGTCCGCCGGGCTGGCCCACGAGTTGAATAACCCGGCAGCCGCGAGCGTGCGCGCCGCGCAGCAGCTTCCAGAGGTCCTGCTCGCGCTGCAAGAACTGGTCTTCCGCCTCAACGAGAGCGGTCTGAGCCGCGAGCAGCTCGCCTCCCTGAGCGACATACAGGCGCAGTTGATGGCGCGTGCCGCCCGCCCGGACATGCTCGACCCGCTGGCGCGCGCCGACCGGGAGGATGAACTGGTCGAGTGGATCGAGGCGCAGGGCATCGACCAGGGCTGGGAGCTGGCCCCGATGTTCGTGCGCGCGCAGCTCACGGTGGACGAGTTGGAGGCCCTCAAGGCGGAGATGGGACC
>CAZGLU010000033.1:0-2745 GCA_964526095.1 uncultured Anaerolineaceae bacterium
TCTTCCGATCTGTCGCGCACGTGGCTCGTGTCGTGCGTGATCTTGCCCTCATTGATCCACTGCCGGATGCCGTTCAGGAAGAAGTCGTCGGTGAAGTCCACGCTCCAGATCGTGCTGTATTCCACACCGGCCTTGGTCAGGCTACCGTTGAGGTTGAGCATCCCGACCAGCCCCGGCCACTGGCCGCTCCAATTGGCAACGGTCAGGATCGGCCCGCGATGGCTGCGCAGCCCGGCCAGCACGTGATGGCTGTACTGCCACACGGACTCAGCCACGATCACCGGCGCGTCGGGAGGGATGTTGGCAAAGACGTCCATCCCCATGCGCTGCGAGGAGATGAAGCCGTGCCCCTCCTTCGCGTCGTAGGGATGCGCACGCCGCACCGTCACCCCTTCACGTGCGAACGCGGCGATGACCGCGCGCTCCATGGCTTCCTGCGTCGGCCAGCACTGCTGGTTGGCCGGGAGGCGCAGGTCACCGCTGGCGACCAGATAGGCCGTGTTCGGCTCAGCCGCTGGAGGTTCCTTGATCTGTGGGAACGTGTATTCAGGCATGGTTCGAGGTGACCTTTCGCAAGCTAAAAAGTTCTTGGGTACGAAGTACGAAGATCGCAAAAGCGGATCTGTTAACGATAACAGCCCCCATTATATCCCGTTCGTTCCGCCCGGATCAATCGCGCCGGGCGAACCTGCACCGGTGCCGTGCCGTCCAGGGCCGTGGTGCCGTACAATCAAGCTGAGGGCCGTTCGCGTCCGGCAGGGTCCGGCCCGCTGCCTGTGCGCAAGGAGGGATCGCCATGCTGCTGCGCCTGATCTTCGCGGTGGTGCTGCTCGCCCACGGCATCGGCCACGTCATAGGCATCATGACGGGCCTCGGCCTCGCGCGGCGCGAGGGGACCTCCGCCACGTCGCCCCTGGTGGGCCGCTTCGCGGAGGACGGGCTGAACCGCGCCATCGGCACGTGGCTGTGGATGTCCGCGCTGCTCGGCTTCCTGATGGCGGGCCTGGGCCTGCTCGCGCCGATCGAGCAGTGGCGCTCGCTGGCGACGTGGTCGGCGGTGGTGTCGCTGGTCGCGCTGGCGCTGTACCCGGGCGCGTTCCTCTCCCGGTCCAGCAAGCTGTGGGCGCTGGCGGTGGACGTCGCCGTGCTGGTGGCGCTCGTCGTCCTGAACTGGCCGGACGACGCCGCGCTGGGGTTATAGGGGATTGTCTGCGCGTGTGGGGTGATTGCAGCCTGGAACCAACGCGACCTCACCCCGCTCGCGTGCGCTCGCTGCCCCTCTCCAATCAAGTTGGAGAGGGGCGAAATCACCCTTCACGAGGCTTTTCCCTTATGCGCCGCCTGCATGGGAGATGGGCCATAGCAGCACACTCGCTCAGGGCGATACTCGAAAAGCTGAGGCCCCCTCTCGTCAGGGGCGAACCTCGTACCCCGCCGCACACTGAGCGTGCGGAGCGCTCACGGCACGCGCCCAACGGTCATCAGCGCATAGCGCAGGCAGTAGTAGGTGGGCTGCGCGAGCAGATAGTTGGGCGAGCGGGGATCGGAGACGTCCAGCCACGTCTGCCATTCGCCCTCGGTCAGCCCGGCGCCGAGCGCGTAGGCCCGCAGATCCGGCGCGGCGCGGTACTCCGCCTCGAAGATGTAACGCTGAATGTACTCGCGGACGACGGGATCGAGCGGCTGGCGGTAGACGACGACGTGCGGCGACAGCGCCAGATCGACCAGCCCGGCGGCCTGGAACCACGCCAGCGCGTTCTCGTTGCGGAAGGATGGGTGCACGCGGTCCGCTTTGTTCGAGCGCACACGGACCGCCGTCGCCAGGTGGTGCTCGATGGCGTCGTAGCCGGGCATGTAGATCGCGCCGAGGCGGTTGGTGAGGAAGCACGCGACCGTGCCGCCGGGCCGCACGACGCGCCGCACCTCGCGCAGCACCGCGACGGGGTCCGGGAACGGGCCTTCACCAGCCGCCGAGTTCAGCGTGTCGGCGGTCCAGGTCCAGTCGAAGGCGTTGGTGGGGAACGGCAGCGGCGCGCGCAGGTCGGCCTGGACGAGCGTGAAGCGGCGCGCCAGGTCGTTCAGCCCGATCCCGCGCCGCGCCGTGGCGAGGTGCCCGTCCGAGATGTCCAGCCCGGTGACGCGCGCCGTGCCGCCCGTGACCGTATCCAGCAGCGCAAACAGGCCGCCAGGCCCGCAGCCGATGTCCAGGCCGTGCGAGTCCGGCGGCAGGTCCAGCGCGTCCAGCGCGTCGAGCAGGGCCGGTTGCATAAACTGGTTGTAGCTCAGCTCGGGGTAGGAATAATCCGTTTCAACCCCCGCCTCGTCCCCGGCCCCTCGGTCGCTGTGCCCCGCGCTCATTCGATGGCCCGCACCCAGAACAATTCCTCGCCGTACCGCTCGTGGAAGAACAGCCGCCCATCGGGCGCGAAGGTCAGCCCTGCCAGCGGCGCCTCCAGTTCCGTCACGACCACCTGCACCACATCGTCCAGAGTGCAGCCGCCGTTCTCCCGGCATTCCTCCGGATCGACGCGCCCGATAATGCCCACGCCGTCCTCATCATACGCGAAGTAGAGGTTGTCATCCGGGCCGAACCGCAGCGTCATCACGTCGGTCAGCCCTTCCACCAGGACCTCCCCCTCGTCGGTCGCGGGTTCGTCGTCGGTGACCATCCCCAGCGGGTACCACTCGATGGCCCGGTCCGGGTCGCCCGAATTGGCGACGTACACCGTCCCGTCGCTGTACGCC
>CAZGLU010000033.1:2755-13528 GCA_964526095.1 uncultured Anaerolineaceae bacterium
GGTCGGCCGGTCCAGATCCTCCACGAACGTCCGCCGCTCGCCGTCGCGCGAGACGATCTCCACCGTCCCGGCCAGCTCATTCGACACCAGGAAGACCGACGAGCCGATCGGCGCGATGCCCCACGGACCGGCCAGCCCCGTCGCGATCTCGTCCACACTGACCGCCGTGACGTGCAGCAGCGCCCCGGCCTCGTAGTCCGGCACCCACAGCGACACGATCCCCAGACGCGACTGCTCCGCGTAGATCGAGTGCGCATCCTGCACGCCGTAGATGTACGTGTCCGTCTCGCCTGACGTCCCGTACAGCTTGTAAACCGTCCCGTCGCCCGCGCACACCACGTAGAGCATCTCGTCCAGCCAGACCATGCCGTTCGGACGCGCAACACCGCCGGTGAAGCTGGCCAGGTCGGCCTGTGTGAGCGGCTCATGATCCTGCGGCGCGGCTGTCGCGAGCGGATCGTCCTCCACCGGCTCGACCGTCGCGAGCGGGTCATCGTCCGCTGGCTCGACCGTCGCGAGCGGGGACGGGGTGGGGTCATCCTGGGCCACCGCCGGGCGCAGCCCCAGCACCAGCACCACGCTCATCATGCTGACGGCCACCAGAGCGATCGTCGCTACGCGCGCACACCGAAGCACCTGCATGCTACTTTCCTCCTCGTCGTAAGCCAGTAAGCCCCCGCCTCCTATCAACGTCCGTCTGCGATGGCGCGCGCCAACCTGGGCTGGAGGGTCAACGCGCGGGCGGTGCGCAGATTGTACTAAACTTACCCCGTATCTTTCCAACTTGTGTAGGGAACGATAGTACTCCCACAAGGGACCGTCAGCCGCCCGCACAGCACCCGCACGGCGCTTCATTTAGCTAAATCCACCAAAGAATCGACATTGGATTGGCGTTATGATCATCGATCAACGATCGCACATTCTGGGGCGGCGGCCCCTTCACCGGCAGCGCCAGCCACCCGTAGCCTGAAGGAAGGACAGAACTTATGGAGCAAGGCCCCGTCAAAAAGGTTGTGCTGGCCTATAGTGGCGGCCTGGACACGTCGATCATCGTCACCTGGCTGCGCAACAAGTACAACTGCGAGGTGATCTGCTTTACCGCCGACCTGGGCCAGGCCGAAGAACTGGACGGGCTGGAGGAAAAGGCGCTGAAGACCGGCGCAAGCAAGCTGTATATACGGGATCTGCGCGAGGAGTTCCTGCGGGACTTCGTATTCCCCACGCTGCAAGCTGGCGCCGTCTACGAGCGGGTGTACCTGCTCGGCACCTCGTTCGCCCGCCCGCTGATCGCCAAGCACCTCGTCGAGATCGCGGAGGCGGAAGGTGCGGACGCCATCGCGCACGGCTGCACGGGCAAAGGCAACGACCAGGTGCGCTTCGAGTTGACGGCCATGGCGCTCAACCCCAAGCTGCGCGTGATCGCCCCCTGGCGCGAGTGGGACATCCGCAGCCGTGAGGACGCGATCGCCTACGCGCAGGAGTTCAACGTCCCGATCAGCTCCACGCTCAAGAGCATCTACAGCCGCGACCGCAACATCTTCCACATCAGCCACGAAGGCGGGCCGCTCGAAGATCCGTGGAACGAGCCGCCGGATGATATGTATATGCTCAGCAACAGCCCGCAGTCCGCGCCGGACGAGACGGAGGAGATCACCCTCAGCTTCGAGAAGGGCATCCCGGTCGGGCTGAACGGCGAGACACTCGACCCCGTGACGCTGTTCAACCGGCTGAACGCGCTCGGCGGCAAGCACGGCATCGGCCGCGTGGACATGGTCGAGAACCGGCTGGTCGGCATGAAGAGTCGCGGCGTGTACGAGACGCCGGGCGGCACGATCGTGCGGGCCGCGCACCAGGCGCTCGAAAGCCTGTGCCTGGACAAACAGGTGATGCACTATAAGGACTTCGTCTCGGTCAAGTACGCCGAGCTGGTCTACAACGGCATGTGGTACACCCGTCTGCGCGAGGCGCTCGACGCCTTCGTGCAGGAGACGCAGCAGACCGTGACCGGCGACGTGCGCCTGAAGCTGTACAAGGGCAACGTGATCATCACCGGACGGCGCAGCCCGTACAGCCTCTACCGCGAGGATTACGCCTCGTTCGGGCACATGGACATCTACAACCAGACCGACGCGGAGGGCTTCATCCACATGCTCGGCCTGCCGATGAAGGTGGACGCGCTGCTCAGCATCGACGGGACGGGGCAGAGCCGCTACCGCCAGCCGGACTACACGCGCTTTAAGCGGGACTGACATCCAAAGCGATGCGGTAGGTTGGGTAGGGGCGGGTTTGCAAACCCGCCCCTACATCCCACGGCACAAGTTGCCTGTACCTGGAACGGCGGTGAGCTAAGGCTTAAGTGCGGACCTCACCCCCTGGCCCCCTCTCCAATCAAGTTGGAGAGGGGGAAAGCATAAAGCGGGTGGACGAATCCTCCCTGTACGAAACCAGGAGGCGCGGCCTCGACGGCACCTCACCGTTCAGCAGAAGGAGCACAGCGAATGACCCTGTGGGGGGGCGCTTTCTCACAGCCGACCGATGACGCGGTTCGCCGCCTGAACGACAGCCTGCGCTTCGACTGGCGGCTGTACGACGTGGACATCACCGGCAGCATCGCGTGGGCGCACGCCCTGGCGGACGCGGGCGTGATCACCGAGGCCGAGTACGCGGCGCTGGCGGACGGCCTGGAACGGGTGCGCGGCGAGTTCGCGGCGGGCGCGTTCAAGGCGGCCCTCGGCGACGAGGACATCCACACCGCCGTGGAGCGCCGGTTGGGCGAGATCGTCGGGGAGGTCGCGGGCAAGCTGCACACGGGCCGCAGCCGCAACGATCAGGTGGCGACGGACGTGCTGCTATGGCTGCTGCGCGCGCAGGAGGACATCGTCCGTGCGGCCCTGCCGCTGGCCGAGGCGCTGCTCGACCAGGCACAGCGCGGGCGCGACGCCGTGATGCCCGGCTACACGCACCTCCAGCCCGCGCAGCCCGTCACCGCCGCGCACTGGTGGCTGAGCCACTTCTGGCCGCTGACGCGCGACCTCGACCGGCTGGCCGGGCTGGCGGACCGCTGGCGCGAGAAGTGCCCGCTTGGGTCCGGCGCGCTCGCCGGGACGCCCTACCCCATCAACCGCCAGCGGCTCGCGGAACGGCTCGGCTTCCGCCGCGCGACGCCCAACAGCCTGGACGCGGTGGCCGACCGCGACCATGTCGCGGAATTCCTGTTCGCGCTGGCGCTGCTCGGCACGCACCTCAGCCGCCTCGCGGAGGACCTGATCCTCTACGCCAACCCCGCGCTCGGCTTCGTGCGCCTGGACGAACGTTACAGCACCGGCAGCAGCCTGATGCCGCAGAAGCGCAACCCCGATCCGCTCGAGTTGGCGCGCGGCAAGGCGGGGCGGCTGATCGGGGACCTGGCCGGGCTGCTGGCGACGCTTAAGGGCCTGCCGACCGCCTACAACAAGGACCTGCAAGAGGACAAGGAGCCGCTGTTCGACGCGACGGACACGATGCTGGCGCTCCTGCCGCCGCTGGCCGGGCTGGTCAGGACCGTGCGGATCGTCCCGGCGCGCATGGAGGCCGCGCTCGACGAGGGGATGCTGGCGACGGATCTGGCGGATTACCTTGTGGGCAAGGGCGTGCCGTTCCGGCAGGCGCACGGGCTGGCGGGGCGCGCCGTGCGGGCGGCGGAGGAACGGGGCGTACCGCTCTCCGGCCTGCCGCTGGACGACTACCGCGCCATCTCGGAGGCATTCGAGGACGACGTGCGCGCCGTGTTCGACTTCCGCGCGGCGGCGGCGCGGCGGGCTGCCGAGGGCGGTGCAGGCGACTACGACGGCCAGTTGCGCCGGGCGCGGGCGTGGCTGGCGTCAGTTAGCGATTAGCGAAGGCGAAGACAGGTCTTCCCGTTCAGCCTATCTCCTGTGTCAGCACAGGGCGACGCCTCGACAGGAAACAAAAACAGGGCATCCGGTCGGACGCCCTGTCTCGTTCGTGTAGATCCCCGAGGACGTTACCCCAACGCCGCCAGCACGCGGTCGGTGAAGGCGGACGTGCTGAGCGGCGCGGTGCCGGGCGCGACGAGGTCGGCGGTGCGCGCGCCGCCCGCCAGCGCCGCCTCGATCGCCGCCTCGACCGCGCGCGCCTCGTCCTCCAGGTTCAGGCTGTAACGCAGCAGCAGCGCCGCGCTGAGGATCGTAGCGACCGGGTTCGCCATGCCGCGCCCCGCGATGTCCGGCGCGGAGCCGTGGATCGGCTCGTACACGCCGAACGTGCCGCTCCCCAACGAGGCCGAGGGCAGCATACCGAGCGATCCGGCCAGCACGGAAGCCTCGTCGCTGAGGATGTCCCCGAACATATTCTCGGCCAGCAGCACGTCGAACTGCGCGGGGTTCCGCATCAGGTACATGGCGCAGGCATCGACCAGCACGTGCTCCACCTGCACGTCGGGATACTCCTGCGCGACCTCGTTCACCGTGCGCCGCCAGAGGCGCATCGAGGCGAGGACGTTGGCCTTGTCCACCGACGCCAGACGCCCGCGCCGCTTGCGCGCCGCCTCGAAGGCGACCCGCGCCACACGCCGCACCTCGTCCACGGAGTAGAGCATTGTGTCCCACGCGCGGTCGCCGTCGCCCTGCTCGTGCCGCTCTCCGAAGTACGCGCCGCCCGTCAGCTCGCGCACGAACAGGATGTCCACGCCTTCGAGCAGGTCGGGGCGCAGCGGGGCGTGCCCGGCCAGCGCGGGATAGACCTTCACCGGGCGCAGGTTGGCGAACAGGTCGAAGTGCTTGCGCAGCTTGAGCAAGCCCTGCTCCGGGCGGACCGGCGCGGTGGGGTCGGACCACTGCGGCCCGCCGACCGCGCCGAGCAGCACGGCGTCGGCGCGCTCGCAGGCGGCCAGCGTGTCGTCGGGGAGCGGGTCCCCTACGGCGTCGATGGCGCAGCCGCCCATCATGCGTTCGTCGTAGGTGAAGGTGTGCCCGTAGCGCTCGGCGACGCGGTCGAGCACGCGCCGCGCCTCCGCGACGACCTCCGGGCCGATCCCGTCGCCGGGGAGAGTCACGATCGTTGCCTGCATGGGGTGTACTCCTGACGGTGCGAAACAGAGTCGGATTCAGGCGGGTCGGATGCGGTTTAACGCAATAATCCGGGTAGCGATGTGACCTCACCCCCGGCCCCTCTCCAGTCCGCGCTGGAGAGGGGAGAAATACCGGTTTCAGTGCCGTGTGGGGGCGGGTTTCCAACCCGCCCAGTTCGCCCATGTATCAGAACCTAAGCAACAGAGCATCAGCCCCGCCCCTACGGCATCAACCTAAATCAGCCCCCTCTCCAGGCGAATGGGTTGAGGGGTCTCCTGTTCGGCGGACACAGCGCGTGCCTCACGCGGAGGCCGGCACCGGATCCACGACGACGAGGCCGTACTCGACGCTGTCGGCCAGGGCCTGCCAGCTTGCCTCGATGATGTTCGAGCTGGCACCGACGGTGCTCCACCGGCTGTGGCCGTTCTGCGTGTCGATCAGTACGCGCGTCGTGGCGGCGGTGCCGTTCTGCCCGTCGAGGATGCGCACCTTGTAATCGACGAGGTGGAACTCGCGAAGCTGCGGGAAGACCGGGACCAGCGCCTTGCGCAGCGCCCGGTCGAGCGCATCCACGGGGCCGTTGCCCTCCGAAACGGTGTGGATCTCCTCGCCCTCGACGCGCACCTTGACCGTCGCCTCCGCGAACAGGCCGCGCCCGCGCCGGTTCTCGACCACCACCATGAAGTCCAGCAGCTCGAACGGCGGGCGGTAGCCCGGCTGGCGGCGGTGCATGAGCATCGCCACCGACGCCTCGGCGCCCTCGAAGACGAAGCCCCGGCTCTCCAACTCCTTGATCTGCTGGACGACCGCCTGCGCCTCCTGCGTGGAGAGGTCCAGGCCGTACTCCTCCGCCTTGCTGAGCATGTTGCCGCGCCCGCTGAGGTCGGAGACAAGCACGCGCAGCTCGTTGCCGACCAGCGCCGGATCGATGTGCTGGTAGCTGTCCACGTTGCGGCGAATGGCGGCGACGTGCATCCCGCCCTTGTGCGCGAAGGCGCTGCGCCCCACGTAGGCGGCCTGGTGGTTGGGCGCCATGTTCGCGATCTCGGCCACCGTGCGCGAGAGGTGCGTCAGCCCGGGGAGCTTGCCGTCGGGCAGGCAGCGCAGGCCCATCTTCAGCTCCAGGTTGGGGATGATCGAGCACAGGTTGGCATTGCCGGTGCGCTCGCCGTAGCCGTTGATCGTGCCCTGGACGTGGACCGCGCCGCCACGCACGCCCGCGAGCGTGTTGGCGACCGCCATCTCGCCGTCGTTGTGGGTATGGATGCCGAGCCGGACCCCGGGGAACATCTCGGCCACGCGGCGGGTGAGGTCCTCGATCTCCCAGGGCATCGAGCCGCCGTTGGTGTCGCACAGCACCAGCAGGTCCGCCCCGCCGTCGAGCGCGGCCCGCAGCGTCTGCAAGGCGTAGTCCGCGTCAAGCTTGTAGCCGTCGAAGAAATGCTCGGCGTCGTAGATCACCTCGCGCCCGTGCGCCTTGAGGAAGGCGAGGCTCTCACGGATGATGCGCAGGTTTTCCTCCGGCGTGGCGCGGATGACCTCGGTGACGTGCAGCAGCGACGTCTTGCCGACGACGGTGCAAACGGGCGTCTCGGCGTCCAGCAGGGCGCGGATGTTGGCGTCGTCCTCCGGCGTGCCGCCGACGCGACACGTCATGCCGAAGGCGGCGATCCTGGCGTGGGTGAGTTCCAGCTCGCGGGCGCGCTGGAAGTAGGCCGCGTCCTTGGGGTTGGAGCCGGGCCAGCCGCCCTCGATGTACGCCACGCCGAAGTCATCCAGCAGGCGCGTGATCTTCAGCTTGTCGTCCACCGAAAGGGAGATGTTCTCGCCCTGCGTGCCGTCGCGCAGGGTGGTGTCGTAGACTTCAACGGTGCTCATTCCTGCCTCCTGATGCGAAAAGTTCCTCTCGTGTGCCGATGATCCACGACGGGCAGATGAGCACGCGAGCCGTGCGCACCTGCCCCTTGCGGAGCAGGCGCGCGGCCCGCTCCGCTAGTTGGTAATGTTGATGCCCAGCACGCTGCGCGTATAAGGAACCAGCCCGCCCGCTTCGATGATCTGCAACACCATGCCGTTATAGGGGCTGGCCTGGTACGTCTGGCCGGTGCGGTGGTTGGTGATCGTGCCCGCGATCAGGTCCACGCTCAGGCGGTCGCCCTTCTGCGCATCCCGTGCGGCCTCCGGGCTTTCGAGGATCGGCAGGCCGATGTTGATCGCGTTGCGGAAGAAGATCCGGGCGAACGACTCCGCGATGATGCACGACACGCCCGCGCCCTTGATGCTGATCGGGGCGTGCTCACGGCTGGAGCCGCAGCCGAAGTTGCGCCCGCCCACGATGATGTCGCCGGGCTGGACCTGCTGCGCGAAAAGCTGGTCGATATCCTCCATGCAGTGCGCCGCCAGGGCGACCGGGTCGGTCGTGTTCAGGTAGCGCGCCGGGATGATCACGTCGGTGTCGATGTTGTCGCCGTACTTCCAGACGGTGCCCTCGAATTTGAAGTCCATGGTTGCCTCTACAGTTCGTCAGGGTGCGCCAGACGGCCCATGATCGCGCTGGCGGCTGCGATGGCGGGGTTCGCCAGGAAAACGCGGGCGTTGCGGTGGCCCATGCGGCCCCGGAAGTTGCGGTTGCTGGTGCTGATGCAGACCTCGTCGGCGGCCAGCACGCCCATGTGCCCACCCAGGCACGGCCCGCACGTGCTGACGCTGACCGCCGCGCCCGCCATGGTGAACAGCTCGATCCAGCCCTCGCGCAGAGCCTGGAGGTAGACCGCCTGCGAGCCGGGGATGATCATCACGCGCACGTCGGGGTGGAACTCGCGCCCGGTCTGCTTCAGGATCTCCGCGACGATGGCGAGGTCCTCGTAGCGCCCGTTGGTGCAGCTTCCGATGAAGACCTGGTCGACCTTCTCCGGCTTGATCTGGCTGATAGGGTGTACGTTGTCCGGGGAGTACGGGCGCGCGACCTGCGGCTCCATGTCGGACACGTCGAACTCGTGCACGGAGACATAAGTCGCATCGTCATCGGCGTAGTAGGGCGTGTAGGGCCGCGTGGCGCGGGCATCCACGTACTCGCGCGTGACCTCGTCAAACGGCATGAAGCCGCACTTGCCGCCCGCCTCGATCACCATGTTGGTCATGGTCAGGCGCTCGGACATCGGCAGGTCGTGGATCACCGGGCCGGTGAACTCCATCGAGCGGTAGAGCGCGCCGTCCACGCTGATCTCACCGATGGTGCGCAGGATCAGGTCCTTGCCGTACACCCATTTCTGGCGCTTCCCCTCGTAGACGAACTTCATCGTCTCCGGCACCTTGAGCCAGGTCTTGCCCGTCGCCATGGCGAAGGCGATGTCGGTCGATCCCATGCCGGTGGCGAACGCGCCGACCGCGCCGTAGGTGCAGGTGTGGCTGTCGCCGCCGACGACGAGGTCGCCGGGCAGCACGAGGCCGCGCTCCGGCAGGACGACGTGCTCGATGCCCGCACGCCCGACCGGGAAGCGGTGGCTGAGCGTCTGCTCCTCGGCGAACAGCGTCAGGGTGCGCGTCTGCTCGGCGCTCTTGATGTCCTTGTTAGGGGCGAAGTGGCTGGGGACCAGCATGATGCGGTCCCGGTCGTAGACCTCGCCCACGCCCATAGCGTTGAACGATTCGATCGCGATGGCCGCCGTCACGTCGTTCGCCATCACCACGTCGGTGTGAACGGTGACGAGATCCCCCGCCGAAACCTCGGCGGCGTCTTCAGCGTGTGCGGCGATGATCTTCTCGGCCAGTGTCTTTCCCATGAGTGTCTCCAGTAAGCGGTTAGCCGTTAGCAATGTGCGATCAGCGGCCCTCACCCCCGGCCCTCTCTCCCATTCGATCAGAGAGAGGGCGAAGCACGTTCAGGGTGAGGCTGGTCGGGTCAGGTTACCTCAACTGCGCCTGTGGCCCCTCTCCTCGCCGGGGAGGGCGGGGCCGACGGACGCCCGGCGACCCGTGCCCGGCACGGGCTGGCCGAGCGCGGGGCCGTCCCAATTCAGCGCCCAGCCGCGCGGCTCCGGGAACGGATCGAACAGGTCGGACGGCTCCGGATCGATCGCGGGCGCCGGTCGGATAGCTGTGAGCGTCCGGGTCATGGTCTTCACTCCGTGTGTGCCCCGGCTAGCCCGCCGCCGCGCCAACGCGCACGGTTGCGGCCTCGCCTTCGGGCTTGCGGCCAGCGTAGCCGGTGTAGGCCAGCATCTTGTTCAACGCCGACAGGTACGCCTTCGCGCTGGCGACGATGATGTCGGTGTCCGCGCCGTGGCCACCGAAGGTGCGGCCGCCGTTCTCGTCGCGGCGGATGCGGACCGTCACCTCGCCTAACGCGTCGATGCCCTCGGTGATGGCGCTCACGCGGTACTCCACGAGCGTCGCGGGCGCGGCGATGATCTGGTCGATGGCCTGGTAGGCCGCGTCCACGGGGCCGGTCCCGATCGCGGCGGCGATGTGCTCCACACCGTCCGGCCCGCGCAGCTTGATCGTGGCGGTCGGCATGCCGGGCTGGCCGCAGGCGACCTGGATCCCGGTCAGGCTGAAGACCTCCTCCGGCCCGTAGAACTCGTCCGCGATCAGCGCCTCGATGTCGGCATCGGTGACGACCTTCTTCTTGTCGGCCAGCTCCTTGAAGCGCTGGAACGCCTGGTTCAGATCGTCCTCGCCCAGCTCCACGCCCAGGTCTCGCAGGCGCACGCGGAAGGCGTGCCGTCCGCTGTGCTTGCCCAGCACCAGGTTGCTCTGCGACAGGCCGACCGTCTCCGGCGTCATGATCTCGTAGGTCGCCTGGTGCTTGAGCATGCCGTCCTGGTGGATGCCGGCCTCGTGGCTGAAGGCGTTCGCGCCCACGATGGCCTTGTTCGGCTGGACCGGGATGCCCGTGAAGTTGCTGACCATGCGGCTGCTGCGCGCGATCTGTGTCGTGTCGATGTTCGTCGTCAGGTGGTAGAAGCTGGGGCGCGTGTGCAGCGCCATGACGACTTCCTCCAGCGACGTGTTGCCCGCGCGCTCGCCGATGCCGTTGACCGTGACTTCGGCCTGCCGCGCACCGGCGGCCAGCCCGGCCAGGGTGTTGGCCGTCGCCAAGCCCAGGTCGTCGTGGCAGTGCACCGACCAGATCACGCGGTCGCCGCCGGGCGTCTCGGTGATCAGCTTGTGCATCAGCGCGCCGTACTCATGCGGCGTCAGGTAGCCGACCGTGTCAGGGATGTTGAGCGTCGTCGCGCCCGCCTCGATCGCGACGGTCAGCACCTCGATCAGGTAGTCCGGGTCGGAGCGGCCCGCGTCCTCCGGCGAGAACTCAATGTCCTCGCAGAGTGAGCGCGCGTAGGTCACCATCTCGCGCGCGCGCTCGATGACCTGCTCGCGCGTCATGCGCAGCTTGTGTTGCAGGTGGATGTCGGACGTGGCGATAAAGGTGTGGATGCGCGGCTTGGCCGCGTCCTTGACGGCTTCCCACGCCTTGTCGATATCGCTTTTGGTTGCGCGCGCCAGCCCGCAGATCACCGGGCCATCCGCCGTGCCGACCTCGCGCGCGATGCGGCGCACGCCCTCCAGGTCGTCGGGCGAGGCGGCGGGGAACCCGGCCTCGATGATGTCCACGCCCAGCCGCGCCAACTGGCGGGCGATGTCGATCTTCTCGGCGAGATCGGAAGAGCACACGTCTGAACTCCAGTCACGAGATTCCATC
>CAZGLU010000034.1:0-13505 GCA_964526095.1 uncultured Anaerolineaceae bacterium
CAGCGATATGGCACGCGGACCGTCCTGCGCATCCCGGAATTGACCATCAACCAGGGCGACATCTTCGCGCTCGTCGGGCCGAGCGGCGCGGGAAAAAGCACGCTGCTGCGGCTGCTGGCGCTGCTGGAGCCGCCGACGCAGGGCGAGGTCGTGCTGCACACGGGCCAGCGCCGCGCCACGATCGACACCGCCACCATCGACGAGCGGCGCACGATCACGATGGTCTTCCAGCGCCCGGCGCTGCTCTCGCGCTCGGTGCGCGCCAACGTCGCCTATGGGCTGCGGGTGCGCGGCAACCGTAATGGGCACGACCTCGTCCAGGCGGCGTTGGAGCGCGTGGCGCTGGCGCCGCTGGCCGACGCCCGCCCGCACACGCTCTCCGGCGGGGAAATGCAGCGCGTGGCGCTGGCGCGGGCGCTGGTGCTGGAGCCGCGCGTCCTGCTGTTGGACGAGCCGACGGCCAACCTGGACCCGTACAACGTGAGCCTGATCGAGTCGCTGGTCCGCCAGCAGCACGACGAACACGACGCGACGGTCGTCCTGGTGACGCACAACATCTTCCAGGCTCGGCGGCTGGCGACGCGCGTGGCGCTGCTGCTCGACGGCGAGCTGGTCGAGGAGGCGCCCGCCGCCGAGTTCTTCGACGCCCCGCGCGACCCGCGCACCGCCGCGTTCATCTCCGGCGACCTGGTATACTGAGCGCCGCGACAGTTGCTTTCTTACACGGTCGCTACACGGCAAGGTGTGGCAAGGTGTAAGGAGGCGTCAAGATCCGGTATAATCCGGGCACGTTGATCGGCACAACCCCGTGCGCGGAGCGTGGTCTGCACGTCCCGCGCGCAGCATCCCGCCGACCTTTAGACGACTTGGCAGATGACATGGCGCCACACATCACCGATACGTTAGGCAGGCCGCTCCGGGACCTCCGCATCTCCGTTACCGACCGCTGCAACTTCCGCTGTCGCTACTGTATGCCCGCCGAGGTCTTCGGGGAGCATTACCGCTTCATGCCGAAGTCCGAGATGCTCACCTTCGAGGAGATCACGCGGCTGGTGCGCATCATGACCGGGTTCGGCGTGGTCAAGGTGCGCCTGACGGGGGGCGAGCCGCTGGTGCGCCAGCAGCTTGAGAAGCTGGTGGAGCAGATCGCGGCGGTCGAGGGCATCGAAGACATCGCCATGACAACCAACGGCGTGCTGCTACCCCCCAAGGTGGACGCACTCAAGGCTGCCGGGCTGCGCCGCGTGACGATCAGCCTCGACACCCTGGATAACGAGGTCTTCCGGTACATGAACGGCGATCGGGCGGACCTCGCGCAGGTCCTGGCCGGTATCGACGCGGCCCTCGCCGCCGGGTTCGCCCCGGTGAAGATCAACAGCGTCGTCCAGCGCGGCGTCAACGACCACACGATCGTGGACCTCGCGCGCTTCTGCCGCGACAAGGGCCTGATCGTGCGCTTCATCGAGTACATGGACGTGGGCACGCTCAACGGCTGGCGCATGGATCACGTCGTCCCGGCCAGCGAGATCATCGCGCGGATCGACGCGGAGATGCCGCTGGAGCCGGTCGAGCCGAACTACGTGGGCGAGGTCGCGGACCGCTACCGCTACCGCGACGGCTCCGGTGAGGTGGGCGTTATCGCGTCGGTGACGCAGCCCTTCTGCGGCACGTGCACGCGGCTGCGGCTGACGCCGGAGGGCAACATCTACACCTGCCTGTTCGCCGTGGAGGGCACGGACCTGCGTGCAGCCCTGCGCGGCGGCGCGTCCGACGAGGCCATCGCGGACCTGATCGGCGGCGTGTGGCGCAAGCGCGCCGACCGCTACTCCGAGATCCGCACGTCACTGACCGACTCGGACCGCCCGAAGGTGGAGATGTACCACATCGGCGGGTAGCGCACATCCGGCGCCCGTCGGGGCGTGAGAAGTCGATGGTAAGAGCTACAGGATAAGGGGCAAGATGAAGGTACAGGTCGTATTTTACGGCGGCCTCAAGCAAGAGGTCGGCGCCAAGCGGGAGACGCTTGAATTGCCGCGCGAGAGCCTGCCCGTCCGCGAGTTGGCCGGTGTGTTGGCCGAGCGCTACCCCGCGCTCGCGCCGCGCCTGAACACGGTGGCCTACGTGGTGCAGGACGAGATCGTGGGGCCGGATTACCTGCTGCGCGACGGCGACGAGGCGGGCGTGCTGCCCCCCGTGAGCGGAGGCTGAGGGATGGGTCGTTGGATCACCGAAGACCCCCTACAGCTTGAGCCGCTGCTCGCCGAAACCGAGGACGAAAGCAGCGGCGCGCTGGTCGTGTTCTACGGCACGGTGCGCAACGAGAACGAGGGCCGCCCGGTCAGCGGCATGACCTACGAGGCCCACGTCAGCATGGCCGAGAAGGTCCTGCGCGAGCTGGAGGCCGAGGTGCTGGACCGCTTCGACGTGCGGCGCTGCCGCATCGTGCACCGGATCGGGGCGCTGAAGCTGGGTGAGGCGAGCGTGATCATCGTCGTGCGCGGCGGGCATCGCGGCCCGACCTATGAGGCGTCGCGCTACGCCATCGACGAGTTG
The DNA here is from genome assembly GCA_964526095.1 of uncultured Anaerolineaceae bacterium. Taxonomy (GTDB): domain Bacteria; phylum Chloroflexota; class Anaerolineae; order Aggregatilineales; family Aggregatilineaceae; genus Aggregatilinea. The sequence goes on from CAZGLU010000034.1 coordinate 2,554, forward strand.
AAGCAGCGCGTGCCGATCTGGAAACAGGAACACTACATCGACGGCGACAGCCGCTATCTTGACGGCGTGCCCTTGCGCTCAAAGGAAGAAGCATGAAGGACGTAACCGAGAAGACCGCCACGCGGCGCGAAGCCGTCGCGGAGGCCCTGATCACCATGCCCGCCGAGATCCAGACGCTGCTGCGCGAGCGCGGCCTGGAGAAGGGTGACGCGCTGGAGATCGCGCGGGCGGCCGGCATCCTGGCCGCCAAGAAGACCTGGGACCTGATCCCCTTCTGCCACCCGCTGCCCCTCACGCACGTGCAGATCACCTACTTCTTCGAGCCGGAGGGCGTGCGCCTGCAAGCCCTGGTCAAGACCATCGCCGTGACCGGCGTCGAGATGGAGGCCATGACCGCCGCCAGCATCACCGCGTTGACGCTGTACGACATGCTCAAGCCGCACACGCAGCAGCTTGAGATCCTCTACACGCGCCTGATATCGAAGAAGGGCGGCAAAAGCGGCGATTACTACTACCAGCCAGCGGCCCAGGAGCAGGCCGGGAGTTAGCCGCGCCGCCGCGTGCGGCCCCCCCACACTAGCGAGCAGGTTAAAAGGGCAGGTGAACACCTGCCCTTGCGCTTCTCAGGCCGCGACAACTGCGCTCACGTAACACCAACGCCCCGTCCCCAAGCCATCCCCAAGTGGTTACGCGATCCCCGAAACGGACCGGCACGGCAGCCAACACTTAAGCTGCCGGACGGGCAGGCTGATCGTCTTAACGCTTGTAAGATTATTTCGCCACCTGCGGTTTGGCAGGGTAGAGGTTGGGTGAAATGAAGGAGCAGCAAGCTGATGGTTCCAGACAAACGATGTTTTTTGAGCGTGCTTTTGTTGATGCTGCTGGCGGTGGGGTTGATCGCCGCCCCGGCCGTGCCCGTCAGCGCCCAGGACGACCAGCCCATCGACGTGACGCTGCGCATCTCCGGCTCTATCGAGCTGATCGCGCTGGATCACATCGTCGTGGACGGGTACCGCGTCAACGTCAACGGGGCCTTCGACCCGGCGACGCTCTCCCTCGGCCAGGTTGTCACCATCACGGGGACGTTGGATGACAACGGCTGGCTGACGGCGACGTCGCTGATCCTGGGCCTCGACGTGGACGGTGACCAGGTCCTGGACGACGCGGACAACTGCCCTGACGTGCCGAACCCGGACCAGGCCGACGCGGATGGCGACGGCGTGGGTGATGCCTGCGACCCGGATCTGATCGATCCGGACCAGGACGGCATCGTGAGCAGCATGGACAACTGCCCGGTCACCTACAACCCGGATCAGGCGGACAGCGATGGGGATGGTGTGGGCAACGTCTGTGATCCGGACCTGCTCGACACCGACGAGGACACCATCGTTAACAGCCAGGACAACTGCCCCCTCATCTACAACCCGGATCAGGCCGACACGGATGGCGATGGGATCGGGGACGCCTGCGACCCGGACGTGATCGACACCGACGAGGATGGCATCGTCAACAGCCAGGATAATTGCCCGGATGTCGCCAATCCGGAGCAGGCGGACGAGGACGGGGATGGGGTCGGGAATGCCTGTGACCCGGACTTCCTCGACGCCGATCAGGACGGCATCGCCAACCTGAACGACAACTGCCCAACGGCCTACAACCCCGATCAGGCCGATACGGACGAGGACGGCATCGGTGACGCCTGCGACCCGGACATGCTGGACGCCGACGAGGACGGCATCGTGGACAGCGCGGACAACTGCCCCACGGTCGCCAACCCCGATCAGGCTGACGCCGACGGTGACGGCATCGGCGACGCCTGCGACCCGGACGTGATCGACAAGGACGATGACGGCGTCGTGGACAGTGTGGATAACTGCCCGACGGTCGCCAACCCGGACCAGGCTGACGCCGACGGCGACGGGATCGGTGACGCCTGCGACCCGGACCTGTTCGATACGGATGGGGACGGGGTGGCCGACACGGTCGATAACTGCCCGGCCGTGCCGAACCCCGATCAGGCCGATGAAGACGGCGACGGCATCGGCGACGCCTGCGACGACTACGACGACGATCCCGACGAGGACGACGTATGCTACCGTCCCGGCCACCCGGTCGCCACGGCCCTCGCCGCCGAGTTCGAGCTGGACTATGACGTGGTCATGGGCTGGCACTGCGACGGCTTCGGCTTCGGCGAGATCGCGCGCGCGCTGCTGCTCGCCGAGCAAACCGAGGGCACGGACGCTCAGGATCTGCTGGACATGAAGGCGAGCGGCCTTGGTTGGGGCCAGATTGTCAGCCAGTACGGCGTGCATCCGAGCAGTCTGGCGCCGGGCCGCGTGATCTCCGCGCAGAAGAAGGCCGCGCGCTGGGGCACGGGCGGTGCGACCGATGACGGCGTAACCGATCCGGCCGAGGTCGAAACCTTCCAGGCACAGGAGCAGAGCCAGCAGCAGCCGCAAAGCGGCCCGCCCGGCCAGCAAAACCAGGGTAACGGTGGCGGGCCGGGCAACAGCGGCAACGCCCCCGGCCAACAGGGACGCAATGACAACGGCGGCCCCGGTAACAGCGGGAACGCGCCCGGCAACAGTGGCAATGCACCCGGCCAGCAGGGACGGAACAACAACGGCGCGCCGGGTAACAGTGGCAACGCCCCCGGCCAACAGGGACGCAATGACAACGGCGGCCCTGGTAACAGCGGGAACGCGCCCGGCAACAGTGGCAATGCACCCGGCCAGCAGGGACGGAACAACAACGGCGCGCCGGGTAACAGCGGCAACGCGCCCGGCCAGCAGAAGAAGAACAGGTAACGGCTGGAGGGTCCCGCGCGCACGGGGTGGGCCACGCGCCCGCCCCGTTCGCACGGTTCATGCGGTTCGGTCTATATTCTTAGGGTACAGCGAATGGCAAGTATCCTAGCAGCGGACCCTCATGCCAGAATCGGCCGACGAAATCTTGATCGCCCGTGCCAAGCGGGGCGATGCGGACGCCATCACGCAGCTTTACCGCCGCAACGTCCAGCGTATCGCGCGCTACATCGGTTATCGCGTGCCGGACACGCACGCCGTTGAGGATCTCACCGCAGATGTCTTCCTGCGGATGATCGAGAGCCTGCCGACGTATCGCATCACCGGCGCACCTTTCGAGGCATGGCTCTATCGCATCGCAGCCGCACGGATCGCGGACTACTATCGTCGCAGCCAACGTGAGGCCCGCGAGACCCTGGCCCAACAACCGCTCGACGCCAACGACGAGCCGTCGCCAGAGCAGGCGCTACAACACGACGAATCGATCGCGGAGCTGCGTGCAGCCTTGCAGCAGCTCACCGCCGAACAACAGACGATCCTGCTCTTACGCTTCGTGGAGCGCAAGAGCCATGAAGAGGTAGCTCAGATCGTGGGCAAGAGCACCGAAGCCACCGCCACCGCTCAGCACCGCGCCTTGAAACGGCTGGCGGAGCTGCTGGGCATCGAGAAATTGGGCCGTCACTACCTGCGGGGAAAAACGGAATGACGTCTGATCGCCTGGATGACGCGCGCCATTTGATGGACCGCCTGGACCGCGCGCTCCCCCCGCATACACACGCCATCGACGGGGAGCATGACGACGATCCGCTGGTCGAAGCTGCGCGTCGGCTCGCCGCCGCACCCCCGCCCGCCCTGTCGCCGGACGTGGTTGACCGCATCGAGGCGCGGCTCCTGGCGCGGCTGGCGGAGCTTGCGCCGCCGCCCGGTCATTCACAGGCTGCCTCACGCGGCGCAGGGGGACGCCTCCTGCGACTGGCCGTCGCCGCGTGCCTGATCTTCCTGTTCATGGGCGCGTTCGGCATGGCGCGCGCCTCCGCCGACAGCCTGCCGGGCGACGCCCTATACCCAGTAAAACGCGCCATCGAAAGCGGGCAGCTGGCCCTGGTGTCGCAGGATGACGAGGCGGGCCTGCGCGTCGAGTTTGCGGAGCGGCGCGTGGACGAGTTTCGCCGCCTGTTCGAACGGGGCACGGTCTACCCGCAGGCGCTGGAGGAGGCCACCGATCAGATCGGGCGCGCGCTCCGTCTGGTGGGCACCGGCGAGGCCGGGGGCGACCGCCTCGATGCCGAGATCCGCCACATCATCGAGCAGCAGGCGGCCCTGGCGACCCAGGCGATCCCGGCCGCGCCACCCGCCGCACAACTCCGGTTGGAGTCCGTGTTGGACGAAAACGCCCGGCTGTGGGCCGACGTGGGGCCGGAGCCTGATCCCGCCGCGCCGGATGCCGGGGAGCCGACGGTGACGGTCCCGCCAAGGGCATCCCCTACGCCCACACCGCCGCCAGCGACGGCCAGCCCCACGCCAAGCGCAACGCCCACCGCGTCAGTCACGCCGGTGCCGAGCGCAACGCCTAGCGCGACTCACACCGCAACCGCACAGTCCTCACCTACACGGGGCATGACGCCGACGCCCCGCCCGCCCGCCGATCTGGCGCCGGAACCGCTCGTCGTGCCGAGCCGCACGCCGCCCGGCCACGGGCCTACGCCGGGCCTGGGCAACAGCCCGCCCGGACAGGGTGGACCGCATCCGGGCCAGGGCAATAACGGCGCGCCGCCAGGGCAACAGGACGGTTCGCCGGGCAACAGTGGCAACGCGCCCGGCCAGCAGTCAGATGGTCCACCGGGCAACAGCGGCAACGCACCCGGCCAGCAGCCGGACGGTCCACCCGGCAACAGTGGTAACGCGCCCGGTCAACAGCCGGGCGGCCCACATCCAGGCCAGGGCGATAACGGCGTGCCGCCAGGGCAACAGGACGGTTCGCCGGGTAACAGCGGCAACGCACCCGGCCAGCAGTCAGGCGGTCCACCCGGCAACAGCGGCAGCGCGCCTGGCCAGCAGTCAGACGGTCCACCCGGCAACAGCGGCAACGCACCCGGCCAGCAGAACAAGCCGAACACCGGCCCTCATTAACCCGGCTGCTCGCGGTACAGCCGTGCCAGCAGCCTGCGAACGAGTGCGGTCCTTGGGGGCGCCGCGCTCGTTTCGTGCTACAATGTGAAGCATCGAACACGAGCGGCCGGGCCAACAAGGGGCATCCCGTAACCAATCCTTCCGCGTACCAGGACGGCCCATCCCGTCCGGGGGCTAAACGGTGGAATGAGGCTGAAGCCAGGGGAAAAATGTTGCTCCAGATGGCCTGTACCCGCTCTTGTCAGCCCAGATCATCGGTGCTATAATGCGTGCATCTTTGGGCGCGTAGCTCAGCTGGTTAGAGCGCACGGTTCACATCCGTGAGGTCAGGGGTTCGAGTCCCTTCGCGCCCACACATGTGTCAAGATGCCGCAGGTAGCACACGCGACCGTTGCGGCGTTTTATTTGTATTGAGACTCTCTTTGAACCCGCAGGCGCCCACCCGATCCGCACACTGGCTGGATACAGCCCTCTTCTGGATCCGCTGGCTGTTTATCCTGAGTGCTGTCCTGCTGCTGATCAACGATAGTCGCCTCGGCGGTGAGGCGCTGCACACCGACCGGCTCCCGCTGGCGCTGGGCGTGGCCGCCGCCGGAAACATCGTCCTCGCGCTTCTGGCGCGGCGTTCGACTTCCGGCGACGCCGTATTAGGGGTCCTCGCCTTCGGCCTGGACGCCGGTCTCGCCGTCTTTCTCACGTGGCTTTACAACGGCGCGGCCCTCCCCCTGCTCCTGCTCGGCACCTTCGCGATCATCCCGGCTGCCTTCCGCTTCGGCTGGCGCGGCGCGGCGGGCGGGCTGTTGCTGCTGCTGGCGGGCTGCCTGCTCGTCCTGAAGGCGTTGGAGGCCAGCGAGGCCGTGGCGCTGAACGCCGGGCTGAGCCTGCTCTCGCTGGCCGTGTTCGCCCTGTTGGGGGCAACCCTGGCTTCCGCAGCGGACAGCGGAGGCCGCCCCCTCAGCCTGGCCGAGCGCGAGCAGGAGGCGGGACGTCTGCGCGCCGCCCGCGAGCACGCGCGGGCGATCTACGAGTTGGCCAGCACGCTCAGCGCGACGCTCGACTACCAGCGCGTGCTCGACGCCGCGCAGGAGATCGGCACGCTCGGCGTGAACGGCAGCGGCTCCGAGGTGCGCCTGTTCAGCGCCGCGCTGTTGTTTCAGGGCGACGACAACAACCTGCACGTCCTCAGCTCGCGCGGGCTGACGCGCGCCGATCAGGCCGTGTGCGTGCCGGGGCACCAGGGCGTCCTGGGGCTGGCGCTCAAGCAGGCCGAGCCGGTCTTCGCCGGGGACGTGGGTCACGACCCCGAACTGCGCTACTTCGTCGCGTTCCAGAAGGCGAAGTCCGTGCTGGCGATCCCGCTGCGCGCCGGGTTCCACAATTACGGCGTGCTCGTCTTCGGCAGCGAGGAACCCGACGCGTTCTCCGATGAGCACGTCGAGTTGCTGACCGCCATCGGCACGCAGGTCACGATCGCGCTGCAAAACGCCGTGCTCTACCAGAACCTGCTGGCCGAAAAAGAGCGCATCGTGGACATCGAGGAGGACACGCGCAAGAAGCTCTCGCGCGACCTGCACGACGGCCCCACGCAGAGCGTCGCGGCCATCGCCATGCGCGTCAACTACATCCGCCGCCTGATCGAGCGCCAGCCGCAGCAGGCGGTCGAGGAGCTATGGAAGGTCGAGGAACTGGCGCGCCGCACCACCAAAGAGATCCGGCACATGTTGTTCACCATGCGCCCCCTCGTCCTGGAGACGCAGGGCCTGTTGGCGGCGTTGAGCCAGCTCGTCGAGAAGATGCGCGACACCTACGACGTCAACGTGATGCTGGAAAGCCAGCTCAACGTCGAGGACAGCATGGACGCGCACGCCCAGGGCGTCCTGTTCTATATCGTCGAGGAAGCGATCAACAACGCGCGCAAGCACGCGCAGGCCGAGCACATCTGGGTGCGCATCTACCGGCAGGAACAGACCATCGTCGTGGAGATCGAGGATGACGGCGTGGGGTTCGACCTGAGCGAGGTCGATGCGAACTACGACCAGCGCGGCAGCCTGGGGATGGTCAACATGCGCGAGCGAGCCGAGTTGATCGAGGGCACGCTGCGGATCGAAAGCGCCGTATCGAAGGGCACCAAGATCACGATCCTGCTGCCGACCCACACCTTGCGCAGCGCCGGGGGCGACACCGGGGCGCGGGACGGTAGTCCCCCCCACTTCCAGCTTCAGCGCCAGCGGAGCGCCGGGCAAGGCCGCCCCGACCACTTCGAGTAACCCCGCCACAGCACGCAGCGAGGCGAACCGTGTGGGTTCGCCTCGTTTGGTTCGCTCGTTATGCCGGGCCGCGACCCGACCGTTTTGGGCCGCTACAGGATCAGCGCGATGACAACCAGCAGGGCCATGAGCGTCCCCGCCAGGATGCCCATATTTTTCAGGTCGTTCACGACGTACGCATATTCCTGCCGCAGATCGACCTGCCGGGCCGCGCGCACCGGCGCGGGGCGTGCGGGCGCCGGGTCTGCCGGGGCCTCGCTGACGACGGGGCTTGGCGGCATATAGGGGCTGTTTGCCAGTTCGCGGCGGGCGCGCGCAAGCGTCTGCTCGGGCAGGTTCGGGCGGCGGTTCGTCTTCTTAGCCATGTGGGCGTGGTTGCTCCTTCAATAACGTTTAATGGCACAGTGATACCACACCGGGGCGCGATTTTCAAAAAGCGGCGCCGCGCCAGCAAGCCGCCCGCTAGCAGATGTGACAGGGGGTCGGACACTCGGCCCGGCGCCCTTCGTGCCTAAGCCCCGTCCACCCGTTCCGCGAAGACCACCCAACGGTGCGTGTCCACGCGGTAGGGGTAGCAGGTGATCAGCGTCAGGTCCGCGACATCCGCGCCCAGCACCCACGTATCGGACGGCTCGACCTGCTGGCCGTCGCGCACGACGTAGCGGTATTCCCGCCCGTTGCGCGCGGTGAGGATGATCTCGTCGCCCGGCTGTAGCTCCGGGATGTCGCGGAAGATCTCGCCGTAAATATCGTTGTGCGCGGTCAGCACGATGTTGCGCCCGTCTTCAAGGTTGCCGCTGCCCGCCATGTGCCCGACGCCCTTCGACAGGGAGTACCAGTCGTCCCCCTGGTAGATGGAGGCCGTCTTGTTGATGGCGGGGATGCTGATCGTGGCCGGAAGGGGGCTGTTGGCGACCGGGGTCGGCAGCGGGGCCTGCGGCACGCTAAGCTGTGCCATGATCGCCGGGCGCACACTCTCCGGCAGCTCGTCGTAATTGAACACCGGGACACCGTTCGTCTGGTCCGGCGAGTAGTGGCCGCCGGGCAGCACGTACGACGACACGCGCAGGTCCGGCGCGGGCGTAGCCGTCGCGCGCATGGCGTCGGCCTCCTGCTGGATCGCCGCCGACTGCTGCGCCAGGGCCTCGATCTTGTCGCTCTCGATGAACACGAGGTAGCCGCCGACCGCCAGCACCGCCAGGATCCCGATCACGCCCGCGATCTCGACGGCCATCAGCACGCGGTCGAACGCCGAGCGGCGACGCGCCCGCTTTTGCCGCGCCGCTTCCCCTGCCGGGACGGCGTGCGGGCGGCGGGGAGGCCGGGGTTCCTCCTCGTCCTCGAAACGCGGGGCCTCGTCGGTGATGTCGTACGTGACCGGCGGCTCGACCGGCTCCAGGTCGGCGGCCGCTTCGTGACGCTGCGGCGTCTCCGGTTCAGGCTCCGGCGCGGCGAGGATGGGCGCCTCGGCCACGTCCGGCACGGCCACCCGGCGGCCCCGCCCGTCGTAACGGCGCAGGCGCGCCAGGCGTGCCTCGCGCTTGCGGATGGCGAGGATGCGCTCCAACTCCTCGATCGACAGCTCGTCAACCGGTCGTTTATCACGCATGGCGGTCAATCCACCTCACGTCCGGCTTTCCCTCGACTTCGACGCGACCGCGAAGATCTCCCGCTCGAAGAACCAGCGGAACGGCGGCCAGTTGAACAGGGCGTAGCGCAGCCCGGCCAGCAGGCGGTTTTCGCGGCGGTGCTGCGGCGGCGAATCGAGCCAGATCGTGCCCTCGAACCCCGCCTTGCGCAGTGCGCGGCGCAGGCTGAGCATCGACTGCTCGTTCACATGCACGTCCTTGTTGTGCTGCACAAGGAACTGGCGCGGGTCGGCGGGATAGGCGTCGCCCTGCCCCATCGCGCGGCGGAACAGGCGCACGAACGGGTAGGCGTAGCGGTCATACCAGATGTTCGGCGCGGTGTGGATGATCAGCCGCCCGTCATCCTTGAGCACGCGCCGCGCCTCGACCAGCGCCGCGTGCAGCTCCCACGGGTGCAGGTGCTCCACGATGTCGAACATCAGCACGCGGTCGAAGACCCGCGCCGGATACGGGTAGTGTTTGGCGTCCGCCTGAGCCAGCGCCATGACGCCCGACGCCCGCTCGGGATCGCGCGCGATCAGCTCCTTGGACAGCTTGATCGCGGCGTGGGCGTAGTCGAAGCCGTACGCATCCGCGCCGAGGTGCGCGCAGTGGCGCACGATCTCGCCGCGCCCACAGGCCACGTCCAGCACCTTCATGCCCGGCTCGACCGCCGCCAGGTCAAAGGCCGCCGCCAACCGGCGGGATAACTGCTCGCCTTCGCTGGCGAGGAACTCGTCGTACCCCTCGCAAGCGGTCAGGAAATATTCTTCGGTATACAGGTCGGACGGGAGCGGCGCGGGCCGTTGGTCGGTCAAGACAACATCCTCTACGTCGAGCGCGAATTGCGGCGATTATACAAAGCGGGCCACCCCCGCGCCACCGGACGGGCACCTGCGCTATAGTATGGGCAGGAGGAAACGCTATGCACGGATCAGACGTCGAGATCGCCCACAGGTTCGTTACCACGCCAGACCTCACGTTCCACGTCGCGCAGGCCGGGCCGGAAGACGGCCCACTGGTGCTCCTGCTGCATGGGTTCCCGGAGTTCTGGTACGGCTGGCACAAGCAGATCGGGCCGCTGGCGCGGGCGGGCTTCCGCGTGTGGGTCCCCGACCAGCGCGGTTACAACCGCAGCGAGAAGCCGCGCGGCGTCGGGGCGTACCGGATCGACCGGCTGGCCGCCGACGTGGTGGCGTTGATCGACGCGGCAGGGCAGGACCGCGCCGCGATCGTCGGACACGACTGGGGCGGCGCGGTCGCGTGGTGGGCGGCGATCCACCACCCGGACCGGATCGCACGGCTGGTTGCGATCAATTCGCCGCATATGGAGGCGGTACGGATCTACACGCCCAGACATCCGCGCCAGTGGGTCAAGAGCCTGTACATGCTGTTCTTCCAGTTCCCCTGGCTGCCGGAGGCGCTCTCGCGCTGGCGGGGCTGGCGCCTCGCGACCTTCGCGCTGACGTCCACCAGCCGCCCCGGCACGTTCACGCCGGACGACCTGGCACAGTACCGCACCGCGTGGGAACAGCCGGGCGCCTTCACCGCGATGCTGAACTGGTACCGCGCCCTGCCGCGCAGCGTCCCCCTCATGCCGCGCGATCCGCGCGTGCGCGTGCCGACCCTGATCCTGTGGGGCGTGCAGGACTTCGCGCTGAGCCGTGGCCTCGCGGACCTCAGCCGCGATCTGTGCGACGATGCGGAGCTGGTGTTCTTTGAGGACGCCACACACTGGCTGCCCCTGGAGGAGCCGGAGGCGGTCAACCGCCACCTGATCGCGTTCCTGGGCGGGGCGCAGGCTTAGACACCCGCCCGCCGTAGCATGTGCCGGACCCAGCGCCATTCCTCCAGCCCCAGGCGGGAGGCCAACACACTGTACACCACAAAGCCCGCCCCGCCCGCCGCCATGACGGTCAGCGCGAAGCCGGGGAACGAGCCGGGCAAGAGCTTCCCCAGGGCCAGCGCGATCCCGGCGGCGACCAGCCCCATGACGCCCGCCGCGAAGGACGCCCGCCCGACGGTGCGCAGCAGGTGCTGACGGCCGCAGCCGTCCAGCTTGCGCCACAGCAGAGATCGGAAGAGCGTCGTGTAGGGAAAGAGTGTAGGGTAGGGTGGTGGGG